>JAQTMV010000004.1 GCA_028714175.1 Methylococcales bacterium | reverse complement strand
CAAGTTGTGTGTCGTTCATGAGAGTTTTCATCCTCCCATCATGAACAGAATCTCGGCTTATTTCAGGCTCATTTCATGTTAGAAAGAACCACCTCCTTCAGGCTCATTTCATATTGGAAGAGACTGAGTGAAACGGAATACGGGGAATTGTGGTATAATTCCCACTCTGCGTTGCTTCATGCGGGTTACTTGTTACTCAATTATTTTTTTTGGCAAACATATGGCAATGGTGAGCAACATGACTACCCAAGCATCTATTTTTCTTCCCGATGAAATTTTTACTGAATTGGCTCGGCGCGCTCCACGACAAGACGAGCGTTCGAACCTTATAGTTGAAGCCTTGCGCTATTTTTTTGCCACCCATCAAACTATCGATAGCGAATTAGAAAAGATTAATAGTTATGCCGATGAACTTAATCAAGAAGCTGAAGATGTGTTGAATTATCAGGTGATACGTTGAAAGGAGACGCTTTATGCCGAGTAGCCCGTACTGGGTGAAGCTGAATACGGGATATCGTGGTATGAACACCTATTTTGCAATAATTGTGAAGAATCTATGGACTTAAATTCATTTATATAAAATGCCAAGAAAAATCAGAGAACTTATTCAAGATTTGCAAAGTGCAGGGTTTTACGAAATTTCTGGCGGTAAAGGTTCGCACCGTAAATTTGTTCACAAAAATTACGCGGGCGCAGTAACTATTAGTGGAAAGATTGGCGAAGATGCCAAGATTTATCAAGAAAAACAGGTAGCACAAGCCTTAGAGCAGGTGAAAGCATGAAAAAAAGTGATCAATACCTTAAGTGGATAGAGTGGAGTGAACAAGATCAAATATACATTGGTAAATGTCCAGATTTAATTACTGGAATTCATGGGGAAGATCCTGTGCGGTTGTATAGTGAGTTATGCGAAATTGTCGAACAAGTTATACAACATTTTGAAATGGAAGGGCGTCCATTCCCTAATCCTCGTATTCGTCCAATGCAGGATGTAGCTTGAAAGTTTCAATCAATAAAGGCAAAAGATGCCTAACCCAACGCTCCAGCGGCGCTTCACTATCGCTCGCCCGCTGAGTTTTGCGTTATTCTTGGTTTCAGTGGTAAATATTAGAGAAATCGATACGATGTCTAATGTTTTGATCGACCGTCAGCAAGCAACATTCACGACGAACCAAACATAATGTCGTATTTTTTATTTGAGCAAGTTGCTTTATGATTTACGACTATCGTCTGAAAATTATTGTAGCTATCGTTATTGTTGCCATTATTGCCGTTTTTAGTATGGATCCCATTGCCCAGGATCAGAGTTACCATAACTTCTCCGATCAGCGCAGCATGATAAACATACCCAATTTTTACAACGTACTTTCCAACTTTCCTTTCATTATTATCGGCATCACCGGAATGCGGCTTGTCGCATCAGGCCAAGCCAGCGGCGGACTGCCCGAGTTACAAAGTGTGTACTTGACATTTTTTGCCGGCGTATTCCTGAGCGGTTTTGGCTCTGCGTACTACCACTACCGGCCTGACAACCAAACCCTGCTTTGGGATCGTCTGCCGATGACGATTGCCTTTATGGCTTTTTTCAGCGGCATTGTAGGAGAAACTATTTCATCTCGATTGGCCTTGAAATTATTTGTACCGTTGTTGTTATCAGGTGTTATTTCGGTAATCTACTGGTATGCTACCGAACTTAACGGCAACGGCGATCTACGCGCTTATGCGCTGGTACAGTTTTTACCGGTATTACTGATCCCGCTGATTCTTTGGCTTTTTGACGCCAAATTGGACGGAAACAAGTACATTTGGGGTATTCTCGGCGCTTATGCCCTAGCCAAATTCATGGAACTTTTCGATGCTCAGATTTATGGTGCTTTGGATGTGATCAGCGGCCACTCACTGAAACACTTAATCGCCGCATTCGCTACGTTTATTTTTTATTGGGCGTTATGGAAACGGCGAACACTGCCAACCCGCAAAGCAACACCATTGGATAAATATTAGGCTGCTATAGCTACGATTAGTTAACAAGCCCTCGCAGGTGTTGTACCATAACGCGCTAGATAAACTAAAACAACTGATTGCTGTTTCTTTGATATAGTGTTTACACATCATTGCCGGTTTTTTAAATCTCCTCTCCCTAGCCCTCTCCAGCAGAAGAGGGGATTAAGGTGCCGTTGTTGATGTGCGAAGAGTATAGTCAACAGAAATTGAATCAGTTGAGCTTACCAAATCACTGGAGAAATAAATGACTGTTAGTGTTGATGATTTTAAAAAGGCGCTGCAAATGTGGGCCAGTGGTGTAACTGTGGTTACGACACAGTCTGAAAAATTCGGCGTTCAGGGCATGACAGTGACAGCATTTACCAGCGTTTCAGTTGATCCACCGCAAATACTGGTTTGTATCAACGACGCTGCGGACACCAAGGTAGGTATTCATGAAAGCCGGTATTTTGCTGTCAATGTTTTAAACTCGGATCAACAAGACCTTTCCAATCAATTTTCTGGCGGCAGCAGCCAGGAGCAACGGTTTCAGAATACCAACTGGCGAGCCGGTATTACCGGAGCGCCTATTCTGAGCGACAGTCTGATGTCTCTGGATTGTAAGGTTGTTGAGAAAGTTCGCGCCGGCACCCACTGGATCATTATTGGCGAAGTACAAGAATGCATGTGCCGGTTGGGAGATCCGCTGCTGTATTATCGCGGCGCTTACCGGCAACTTGCCGGTTAGTCAAGTTTTCACGGGTGTTTAAAGCGTCGGTTTTTGCGAACCTTGACGACTAATGTCGCTTCAGCAAACCAGCCTATCTCGTGAGCCTGATTCTTGCCCGGCGTATTAAGCCGGACTTTTTTTCGGAGATAATGCTGCCGGATTGAAATCATGCATAACCGATCGCACATGGATGTCCCGCTGCGGAAATGGAATTACAATATTATGTTCTCCGAATGCTTTTTCAAGGCGAACAAGCACGTCGTGGGTGACAAGTAACCTGTTTGCCAACTCACCGACAAAAATAAAAATTGAAAAATTAAGTGAACTTTCGCCATAGCCAATGAACCATGCACCGGGTTCAGGCTCTGTCAATACCAGCGGACTTGATCGTACTGTGTCAATTATAACTTCTTGCGCCAACTCAACATCAGAGCCATAGGCAATCCCGACAGGAATCACGATACGGGTTATTGTGTCGGATAAAGTCCAGTTTACCAGTTGACTGGTAATGAAAGTTTTATTGGGAATAACCACATCTTTTCGATCCCAATCTATTAGCGTAGTGGCGCGTATTTGAATACGACTGACTTTGCCGCTGATATCACCAATGGTAATAACATCGCCGACCCGTATCGGGCGTTCAAACAGCAGGATAATACCCGATACCATATTGGCGAAAATTTCCTGCAGACCAAAACCCAGGCCGACACTGAGCGCTGCAACCAGCCACTGCACCTCCGACCAGCTGCCGCCCAGCTCGTTTGCCACGCTAATAAAGCCTATGGAAACTAAAATGTACTTTGCCAACTGGTTGACCGCATAGCGACCGCCAGCTTCTATAGACAAGCGTCTGAAGACTAATAATTCCATGACACCGGAAAAATTGCGCACCGAGACCACTGCAATAAACACATATAATCCGGCCAGCATCAGGTTGGTCAGGGTTATCGGCTGGGATACATCCTGGTTATCGATTTTTACCAGATGCTGCCAGAGTACGATATGCTCCAGAAATGAAAAGGCGGGCAAAATATTTTTCCAGATCATCCAGAAACCGATAATTACACTGAAGCCGATAAAGACGTTGAGCAATCTTATCGTCTGGGCATTTATTTTAGGGATATCGATCAGTTGTTCATCTATCGGCAGAACCGGATCTTCTCCTCCCGCGACTGCCGGTTGTTTTTCAGTAAGCATAGCGGCTTTGCGTTTCTGTATGGCATTTTTTATAGCCAACTGCCGGTTGACCAGAGTTAACCAGCGAAGCACCATTGCATGAATAATGACCATCAGAAAAATTAACCGCAGGGAGATAATCAATTGCTGCTGCAATTCCAAAGCGCTCAAATAGTAGCCTGTAACAGCAAAACCGATAATGACTAAAGGCAACAGAATTAATGCCGGATACCAGACATAGCGCAATTTGACTAGCCATTGATCAGGATTTGCTTTTATATAGTCCCGTAATAATCCACTGGCAGGATTAAACAGCCGCTCTAAAAAAGCTGCCATTGCAATCATGCTAATGATCAGCGCCAGGCGGCCAAGGCTATCACTGTGCATGGAAATATTTGATGCGCCGGTACTGTTAATAATAAATACTGCCGGCACTACAATAAAACGCAGCCAGGCCATCTGCCTGCGTAACAGACGTGTGGTATTTTTTTGCCATTGAAAATGTTTACTCGCTATACCCTCATCAGCAAACAGGCGATAAAAAAATTGCAGTAAAAAAAGTGGGATTGATGCATTCCGTAAACCTTCGCCGACCGATTTACTGAAATTGTCGACCTGAATGTTATTACTTAAAATCCAGCCCAGAAAATGAATAAATAAAGGCAAAGGTAACACCAGTATCAAGGTATAGGCCAGAGCTCTCAAGGTGTGATAAAAACTATCCGTATAAATTTTTTCAACTTTTCCCGAGATCTCCTTTAGTTGTAGTTTTGCCCAGTTTTTATAAAAGTACAGAATGCCTAAACTGAGCAGGGTAATGAAGCTCAGGAACAGGTTATTTAATGCAAGTTTGACTGCATCCTTAATTACTGTCATCCAGTTACGCGGAGACAGTAGCCATTGCGTGGAATGATACAGATCGGTTATATAATCTGCGTTGACGGGCTCTGAACTTGGTACCCACAACAAGCGTTCATCCAGATAAGCTGCAAATTTATTTGCCTGGGTGACCATTTGTTGCCTGGCAAAATCAAAATCACCCAGCGTACGCAGATACGTGCCATAGTCGACAGACAGTTTATTCAGCAATTCCTTCTGGTTGTTAAGCAACATACGCAATTCAGCCTGTATCATCATCCGCTGATCTACAGGCAACGCTTGATCGACCTGCTGGCTCATTATATCCTTCAGTCTTGCATCAACATCCATGAGCTGTTTCAGCTTGTCCTCAACTTTAAATTGCTCAAGACCGGCTAAAGCGCTTTCGTTCTGAATAGTCTGGGATTGCCGCTCAAATTCATTCTGCAGGGATAAATTACGCCGTTGCTCGCGCAAAATCTTGCCCAGCGCAGGACTTAAGCCCGCCAGACTGATTTTCTTTTCCGCGCTTTTAAAGTCCGCTTCAATTTCACTGGTGCGGGCTTCTATCTTTTCTTTTTGTTCATCGTATTGTTCAATTTTGGCGGTAATAGCTTGCAAATCGCGACTGTATTGAATATTTTCCCGAGTGCTGGCTTGAATGAGAACATGCTTGCCGGAAAGCTCTTTCTCAACCTGGCTGAGTGCATCCTGCATTTGTCTCGCTTCTTGTTGTCTGCGCTCGGACAACAGGTTTTCTATCGCAGTAATCACCGAACTCAGCGCATTTTTTTGAATATCCAGCAGTTGGATCTCGGCTTTAAGCTGCTCAACCCGGGCTGAATTGCTGATGGCTTCAGCATCAAGCATTTTTAACTCGGCAGCGCGTGAGTCTATCAGTGTTTTCAATTGAATCTGCCTGGCTTCAACTACCAGTTTGGAATCTGATTTTGCCGCCGGCGCTTCCAGTTTTTTTTGTGCTCCCTCAAGATCTTGCTGGGCAGTGAGCGTTTCTACACGAATGAGCTGGGGACGAGCCTGTTGAACAGAGAGTTCATTTTCCAGTTTTTTTATCTGCTCGTCCAGGCTGCTGATTTTGCCTTTTTCAATAATCAGCCTTTGTTCAAGTTCTTCAGTGGCGATTCCATTAAATTCTTCGGGTTTCTGTTTGGAAATCCTTGACAGGGTTTGCTCAATTTCTTTTTGCAGCTTTTTGGTTTGCTCTGGCGCTTGTTTTATGGCCTGGCTAAAATTTTTTGTCCGCGTTATAAAACCTTCCCTATTGCCGTAATTATCCAGGGCAGATTGATAAACAGCCAATACTTTGGATTTTAATGCCTCATCAAAGCCCTGCCGCGACTGGATAGACTCAATTTTGGCTTGCAACGCATCCTTCGTAATTTCAAGGGTCGTACCTTTTTGAACAGTGTCCGGCGCAACGTTTACCGCCAATACCGTCGTTGAGCCAAAGGTGATAATTAGCAATAAGAGCAGCAGATGATGAATCTTTGAAAGAACAGGAAGATGAATAATTTTCATTTAATTGAATTGAATTGAAGCTGAATTTATAGTATTTGCACATCATTATTGATTTTTTAAATCTCCTCTCCCTGGTCCTCTCCAGCAGGAAAGGGCACAAAAGTGCCGTTGTAGATGTGTGATGAGTATAATTGCGATGATGAAATACCGGTTTATAAGATACTATGCTCCTGACATATTTTCTCGCTATCACTCGAGCTGAGTTGTTCTTTGGTTAATCCACAGGTAAAACCATCGGGTGTTTTGGTGAAATATTTACAGGTCTTGCAAAGACCAAATGAATGGGACTTATTGGCTGTTTGCAAAGCCGTCAGCGCCTTGACGAACATATCTTCTTGATTGCTAAAATTATGCTTTTTAAATATTAATGCAGCCTTAACAAATAAGTCAGATGTTCGCGCCTGCTTTAAGATGGCGTCGCCCTCAGGCAGAAGGCTAAGATGCACCATGCGCCGGTCTGCCGCATCAGCGGTTTTTTTAATAAAGCCTTTTTTGACCAGCAACAACAGTGTTTGAGAAACCGTGCCACGGGTCATGCCCAGATAATTGGCTAGCGCGGCCGGGGTATCGCTGTAACGATTACAACGTGACAAATAATCCAGCACTTGAAAATGTACGGGCTGCAAGCCAAGTTCTGTGCATTTTTTACGTTCTTCTGAACGGATCAACGCAGCCATGCGTTCGATCAGATCAAAGACATCAACTTTTTCCATAGTGCCTATATAAACAATGAATTAGTAAGTTGCCAATAAATATTATACTAACACACTGGATAGTGTATCGAATCGATATTATTATACAAACAAACTTGTCATTCACTTATTTGCCGCATTGAAGTAAAGTAATTGCTTTATAGTTTTTACACATCAATGTCGTTTTTTTATCGCTGGTTTTTTTCAGGAGTTTATTTATGTCTGTTTCACATGTATTTGACACATATGCAAAAACAAGCCAAGGCAAGATTATACACTTTGATGTTGTTATCAATGAACAAGATCAGCAAAAAGCGTTAAACTATGCAAAGAAATGGCTGAAAAGCATAGGTGAGGAGGATGCGACTGTAACCGCAGAAAACTGTTATTTTTGTCACAGTGTCGAAGCGACAAATGAACTTATGCAACAAATCAACGATCAGGGATATGCCATTTATAAATTGGAAGGCTGTCCAAAATAATAACTGTGGTCTAATTAAACACCAGCTCTGTGAACTTCAAATTCCAATAAAAAAACAATGAAATTGAAACTGGAAAAAATAAAGGGTGTTAGTGTTATATTCATTCAGGAAGAAAGAATAGATGCTCATAATTCGGGTGAATTAAAGGAATATATTCTGCACTTAATAGAGCAGGGTGAGGTCAATATTATTGTAGAGCTTGAACGCGTACGGTTTATTGATAGCTCCGGCCTGGGCGCATTGTTATCGGGTTATAAAAATGCGGCCGCCAAATCCGGCAAGCTTGCTTTAGCTTGTTGCAAACAACAGGTTTTATCCATGTTTGAGTTAACCCGTTTAAATAGGGTCTTTGAAATTTATGCCGATTTGAGTGAAGCTGTTGAGAATGAAGCCTAGAGGTTATATATGTGTAATGAAGTTATTCAGGTAGATGTTATCATCCCGACACAGACCAAGTATCTGGATTTCATCGGCAGTATCGGTGAGCATATAGCGAAAGATCTTGACGATTTTTCCGGCGATCGGGAAGCTTTGGCTTATCATTTAAACCTGGTATTAACTGAAGCGACCACTAATGCCATTAAACATGCAGCACAAATGACACCGAAAAACACTGTCAGAATAACCATTCACATTCAGGATAATGAGCTGAATATCAAGGTTTATGATCATGGCCAGGGCTTTGATCTGGAAACAGTCCCAATACCGGATTTTGACCAGCTCAAGGAAGGCGGGATGGGACTCTATTTCATCAGAACATTAATGGATTCGGTTAGTTATACCAAACAAGCCGATTGCAATGTCCTGGAAATTATAAAATATCTGTAGGGAATCTCTAAAAATTCAAAAAAGCCTTTTCTTCCTTCGGAGAGGGCTATTTCTTCGAGCATTTTGAAAATAATCCTGACAACAGATAATTTAGACGATGAATGAACCGGATGGACAATTGAATAACAAAGTTTCCAGATCCTGGGCGGCCTCGTTTCAGCAGATAGTTGAACGGGCTTTAGGCAAGGAAGCCGGTCAACGGTTGTGGCAAAAATATCAATCAGCCTTCCCTGCAGGCTATCAGACCTTGGTATCGCCGCGTTATGCAATCAAGGACATACTGCATCTTGAGCAACTGGGCGGCTCAAACAATCAAGGCATCAGTCTGCTTAAACCTTACCAGAACATAGATCATTACCGGCTGCATTTTTACAGTCAACACGAACGCTTTCTCGATGACTATATTCCGGTTCTGGAAAACATGCACTTAAGAGTGATGGATCAGGTACAGTTCTCCTTTACTGTTAACGGCGCCACGCAATTTATTCGAAGTTTCACGATAAAAACAGCAACCAGCCATTGTGACTTTTTAACCAGTCATTGTACATCTTTAAACAGTATAAGCAGTTCGCTACTGGAAACCATTCAGGTAATACTGAATGGAAAAGCTGAAAATGATGCTCTCAATAAACTGTTGGTTTTAAGCGGTATGGCTTGGCAGGAAATTGATGTAATCAGGGCTTACCGGAATTATTATTTGCAAATCTGCCATCAAACGACCAGGGCCAGCATTCACCGCGCCTTAATTAATAATCCGCAGGTTGCGCTCTATCTGTTCAAGTACTTTGAAGCCCGCTTCAGGCCAAATCCGGATTGGGATGATCCCATACTCAGAGAAGAACAGAAGTTGTTTCCATTGCGTCTGCAATTGCTGGAGAGCATGGAATCGGTTACCAATATCAATGACGACAAAATTTTACGCACCCTGTTCAACCTGATTGATTCTACGATGCGTTGTAATTTTCATTTGCGCAAGGGCTTGGAAGATTATTTTATTGCATTCAAAATCAATAGCCTAGGTGTTATTGATATGCCCGCACCTAAACCGCAAAACGAAATTTATGTCCATGCTGTAGATATGGAAGGCATTCATTTGCGCGGCGGCAAAATTTCGCGCGGCGGAATACGCTGGTCTGATCGTCCTGATGATTTCAGGACCGAAATACTGGGACTCATGCAAACCCAGATCAGCAAAAACGCCTTGATAATCCCGACCGGCGCCAAAGGCGGGTTTGTCGTAAAAAAGAATACCTCAAAAGCTGATTTCAAAAAGTCCGGAAAAAAGGCTTACATCACGCTGATACGCGGCTTGCTGGATTTAACTGACAATCACAGCGGAGACAGCGTCGTTCGGCCTGTCAATATCGTCAGCTATGATGATCCCGATCCGTATTTAGTGGTTGCCGCTGATAAGGGGACAGCACAATTTTCAGACATTGCCAATGCGGTGTCTGCCGACTATCAATACTGGCTGGGCGATGCATTTGCCAGCGGTGGTTCTCATGGCTATGACCACAAGTCATTAGGCATTACAGCTCGCGGCGCCTGGAAGTGTGTGCAACGGCATTTTCGTGAAGCTGGCAAAGATATACAAAATGAAGCCTTCACTGTCGTCGGCATTGGCAGTATGGACGGCGATGTATTTGGCAATGGCATGTTACTGTCACCGTATATCCGCTTATTAGCCGCTTTCAGTGGTCAGCATATTTTTATTGATCCGAATCCGTCCAATAGTGATGCGCCGTTTAACGAACGCAAGCGTTTGTTTGAACTGCCCGGGTCCAGCTGGGACGATTATGACCGGACACTTATTTCCCAAGGCGGCGGCGTTTATCTTCGTTCAGACAAGGATATCCCGGTTTCTCCCGAGTTGAAAACGTGGTTAGGCTTACGCTACAAGTCACTGGATGGAGAAGCCCTGGTTCGTTACCTGTTGTCCGCGCCGGTGGAATTATTGTGGCTGGGCGGTATCGGCACCTATATAAAAGCCAGTACAGAAAAACACGAAGAGGTCGGCGACAGAAGCAATGATAACGCGCGGGTGGATGCGACAAGTTTGGGCGCCAGAGTTGTTGGCGAAGGCGCAAACCTTGGCTTTACCCAAAAAGCACGTATTGAATACGGCTTGCGTGGAGGCCGTATCAACACTGATGCAATCGATAATTCGGCTGGCGTCGATACTTCTGACCATGAAGTTAATTTAAAAATTTTGCTGACGGGTTTGCAAAAAAAAAATATTATTGCTGACTATCAACCGTTATTCATCAGCTTGACCGATGAGGTTTGCCGGCAGGTTTTGGCCAATAATTATGCGCAGAGCCTGTGCTTATCACTGGAGCAGCTGCGAAGCTCGGAAAATTCGGCGGTTTTTTTACAACTGGCTGAACATCTGGAAGCCGTTGGTTTTTTTGATCGAACGGTTGAATCTTTTCCGCCAGGCAAGGTAATTTTATCCCGCCCCAGGCAGACAATAACCCGTCCAGAGCTCGCCGTATTGATGGCCGCCAGCAAAATGTACCTGACTCAGCAGATACAGGACCAGACGGCTTTGTTGCATGATGAATGTTGTGAATGTTATTTGCGGGCTTATTTTCCTGTCCAGATCGTTGAACAGTACGCAAATTATCTTTCCGCTCATCCCTTGGCCAATGAAATTAAAGCCACCATCGTCAGTAATAAAATAATCAATCAGGCCGGCAGCAGTTTTTTAAGTCTGGATGGCGACAGCGAAAACAACAATATTCTGGATCATGTCGGGTGTTATCTTACTTTCGACCGCGTTTTAAATAACGATGCGCTCCGGCAAACAATTTACGCGCTGGATAATAAAATAGCGGCAGATAAGCAATATCATTTATTGATGCAACTGGAAAAAACACTGGTCGGTTTTTGTCGCTGGGCTTTATTACATGGTAAAAATATACGGCCAAATGCTCAGACCATTAACTGCTATAGCCGTTATTTAAAGGATTATGAAACTAGTTTTAAACAGCAAGACAACATTCATTATCAAAAACAATTGGAGACTTACCAGCAGGACGGCATCCCGGTTGAGCTTGCCCAAAGGGCGGCGTTCATTTCCTGCCTTGATGATTTTCCGTTTATCGTTTCATTGTCAGCTGAATCTGGCGGAGACTTTATCACTGTTCTGAAACTGTTCAATGAAATCACTCATTATCTGGGTTTATATGAAATCTATGAACAGTTGTCGAAAATGCCCGGTCATGATTATTGGGAACGAAAAGTATCGACAGATATACAGGTGAATATGAAACGCATAACAGGTCTATTAATTAAAAATATGTTAAGCAAGTCTTCAACCTGCGCTGAATATTTTGATTTACTGCCTGAAAAACAGAAAATCAATCGATACCGGCGTGTTTATCAGGAAATTACTAATGTATTGCCGGTAAATTTATTGCCCTTTATTGTCTTGACCAAAGAGTTGGGGAAACTGGCAGATGATGATTTGTAGTTATACCCGAAGACTCAACTTATCGCTATTTATTTAGGATAAAGCATCAAGAATTAAAAAAGCAAATGTCATATCCTTCGCGATCACTAAATCAAATCCAAAAACATCACCGCATGAAGTATTCAGAAGTCTGTCGGATTAATAGAGTTAACCAACTCGCTTGATCAAGTTTAAAATTTAAAAAAGTTGTTTATTGCGATTTTAAATGCCTTGGATCAATGTTTAAGAATTGCATCAGCGGGACGCGGTGAAGAGCTGTCTTCGTATGGTTTCTTCAGTGTTGTGCACCGCTTCTGGTTATGAAAAGAGTTATTTCTTTCAAAAATCTTTTGAATGTCTGAAATGACTCGAAACCGGCTGATTGTTTTCCCTCTGCTGTTGTCCTTAACACCACCCTTTTTGCAAGGGCCGCAAAAAAAATCATCGGTGGTCGGTCTTCTTAGCCGCGTCCTTCTTGATGGCGACGTCGTGGCCGGTAATATCGTTTTGTGTAATCAAACAAAATTTTTTGTAATCCATCAGAGATATTTGTAAACTGTTATGGGTATTTCTAATAATCACTTTTTCATAAAATTGACGAGTGTAAGTTGTTGAAACTTATAAGTACATCTTTTTAAAATTGAATTAATAGAGGTACCCTAATTATTATTTATGATGCCAAATTAGTCGTAAAACCGGGGCGGAAAATAACACCTGCGAGGGGAAATAATCGGTTCGTTCACAATGGCATTTTTTGTTACTTCAACTAATTAAAAAGGAAAGCAGTTCATGAAATTTCAATTAAAACAAATGATTTCAAGGTCCTTTTCAGTAAAGGTCATTGTGTGCTTGCTTGTCGGATGGAGTGCATCGGGTATAGCTAAGCCTCCCCAGCAAGGCGGCCTCACAGGTGCCGACTGCGACGCAATAATCGCCGCAGCGCGGGCGGACGCATCCGGACAAGACGCAGACTTCCGAGCCGGCGATGCTCCACCTAAGTACCATTATGCTTGTGTCGACAGGACCGGGAAGATTGTAAGCTTCGCTTCTGACGAGGACGCTTGGGAGGGCAGTAGGGATGTTGCCAAGGCCAAGGCCTTTACCGCGATGGCTTTCAGTAGCGATCAAAATGCCCTGACGACCCGCACGATCTTTTGTGCAACACAACCGGGAGGCCCCCTCTGGGAGCTCGGCAATGCCAATCAGGCAGGTACCCCTAGAGGACCAGGGAGCATCAACCAACTGGGTATCATCCAATTTCCGGGCGGCGTGCCAATCTACATCGGAGGAAAGTTGGTTGGCGGTTTTGGTGTTAGCGGCGATAGCATCGCATTAGACGAAAGGACAGCACTGGCTGGCACCGGGACGACCTATGGGGCCCTTGATGTCATTAAGAGCAGCACCGTTCTTGGCGTTTCCTATCAACTGTCTGATTTTGGCGGGGCTTGTAGTAGCGGGTGATGGCGGAGCTTGTCCTATTTCTGACCTCTAATTAGCTCTGGTCAAATCACCATGCTAACACAACCCGCGAACGGTTCGGTCGAGGTGACGGGATTGGACCCGTCACCTCTTCTACACCACCAGATATGCGGATTTCTACATCCCGGCGGTTGGAACCAACGGGTAAGTAGGGTGGTCAGGCATTTTTTGCCCCCCAGAATGAGCGATAAAAGGTGGGCAGAAAAACGCTGCCACGCTACACGGCTTCAAACATAAAACCAATATTACGCTTCTAAATCCATCAAGCTTACAATCACTATCTCTTTATCCGCCACCACTGCGCAGCTTATCCCCTGCCCCAAATCAATATCCAGCACATGCCACGCCGAAACCGGCTCATAAGCGGCTGGGACTGTTAAAAATTCTGTCGGCTTTTCGGGATTAATAACACAATGATGCAACCCTAAACCAATGCCTCGCCCTGTAGCTTTGACAAAGGCTTCTTTCCGTGTCCAAAAACGGTAAAACTCGGTTTGTTTTCGGTCTTCCGGCAGTTTATTCCAGTATGCGGCTTCTTCTTCAGCAAAACATTTTTCAACCAATCCGGACAAGTTAATTCTTTGTTTACAGAACTCTATATCGACTCCCAACTGGCACAACCAGCCAACTGCAATTATTAACCTGTCTGCTGAATGAGACAAATTGAATGCCAGTTCGGGATGATCGGCAAGATAAGGCTTGCCATGCGCGGCTTTTTTTATCCTTATCTTTTCCGGCGACTGATTAAGGATTTTGGCTAATACATTTCTTAACCGTCCATATACCTCTACATAACGTCTACGTAGCAGCGGATTTTTTAATTTTCCCGCATGGGCTTGCTCTGCTTCATCCAGGACGCTCCAGTAAGCTTGATAATGCACATCTTCGGCGGTTATATTGCCATACCATATTTTTATTATTTCAGTTTTCATTAATGCCCGACAACCGCCCTGCCTTCACCCCGTTTATCACTGGCTGCGGCCAATGACTGTGTGGTTTTATGCCATAACACAGCCTGCATATCGCCATAGCGATAACGCGCTGCTTTCAGTTGATGCCCCATTGCGGCAAGGCCCATAATCTCGGAGTTAGTCATCGCGTCTTTTTCATATTCAATCACATCGGGAATAAATTGATGATGGAATCGCGGCACACGTACCCATGAGTCAGGCCCATTGCCTTGGGCAAAATCCAGCGCGGCCAAGAGCACCATCGAAATAATACGACTGCCGCCAGGTGTGCCCAGCACGGCAACGCTGCTATCGTTTTCAAGAAAGGTGGGTGTCATACTGGACAACATACGTTTTTCGGGGGCGATGGCATTGGCAACACCGCCAACCAGGCCGTAGCCATTCATGGCACCCGGGAGGCTGGCAAAATCATCCATTTCATCATTCAATAATACGCCTGTTCCTGCAGCTACAAAACCCGAACCGAAAGGGAAATTAATGCTGAGGGTTGCGGCAACCCGATTGCCTTCATCATCAATAATTGAGAAATGTGTGGTATTCGTACCTTCTGGTTGTTGCTGTATTTCTCCTGACAGCATGTTGCTGGGCAAGGCTTTATCCGGCCTAATACTGCTGCGCAATCCGGCGGCATAATCCTCACTCAACAAGCGTTTAACAGGAATATCAATAAAGTCTGCATCACCCAGATATAAACTACGATCATGATAAGCGCGGCGCATTGCTTCCGTTATCAGATGCTTACGGGTAATGTCATCCGTTTTTTGCAAATTGTAGCCTGATAAAATATTTAAGGCCTCAATCAATACGATGCCGCCGGATGATGATGGTGCCGCGCTGGTGATTTTTATGCCATTATATTGACCTCTTACCGGTTCCCGCTCGACAATCTGATAAGACTCAAGATCTTCTTTTGTCCAGATACCACCCGCTTTTTTGACGCCATTAACCAGCTTCTCGGCTATGGCCCCGCTATAAAATCCGTCCCGGCCCGATTCAGCCAGTTGCGTCAACGTAAGGGCCAAATCGGGTTGTCTGAGTATTGAATAGGGTTTGGGCAGCTTGCCGTTATTTAGAAATATCCCTGCTGTCGTTGGGTATTGTTTGATCAACCCGGATCTGAATTTCAGTAACTTAAGGTAGCGCTTGCCGATAGCAAAACCAGTCTGTGCATACCTGATTGCCGGAGCCAAGCTTTCGGCAAGCGGCAACTGCCCGTATTTTTCCGACAGATGCACCAATCCCGCAGGCATTCCGGGAATAGCCGCCGCTAAAGCGCCGTCAAGGGATAATTTTGCAATCACCCTTCCTTCTTTATCCAGATACATATCCTTGTAAGCTGCCAACGGTGCTTTTTCACGGCCATCAATCAGGGTTTCAACCCCGTCTTTTTCCCTGTGCAGCAACCAGTAACCGCCTCCGCCCAATCCCGAGCCGGCCGGTTCAACTACCGCCAATGCCGCGCTAACCGCCACCGCTGCATCAAACACATTGCCGCCTTTATCCAGAATTTCAAATCCGGCAGTCGTTGCCAATGGATGCGCGCTGGCAATCGCCACTTTATGGCCATCGGCATAAACCTGCACACCCCAGAAAACAGCCATTAAGATAATGACAGCATAAGGTTTTTTTAACATTTTTTACCTATCGAAATTTAGCGAATAAACCTGGAAAAAGCAGTTACGCAACACAGAGCTTATCCTGAGCGTAGCCGAAGGGCTGGAGCGCGAGAATGAGAGAAAATCTCTACAGTTCTATGAAGACTGCTCCCAAGCCTTTTGCGCTTGAGCCGATAACGATTCTACCGATTCGTCAGGCCAGAGTTTCTTTTGCCATTCGGTATAATCGAATTTATCCCGCTTGATCAGCATGATGAATCGCTCGGCGTCCACCATACCCAGTGTTGAAAAAATGGATTCAAAACCGCTATTGATGATTTCGCTGTCTGTTTTCATGGGTTAGTCTCTTCTTGGATGAATGTCAGCGGATTAACAACATTAAGCTTTCATGTTTATGGTTAATATAAGGATTTTGATCATTTTCATATTGCAGAATATAAGACCAAACCAATTGATATTTGCCGCTTAAACTATTTTCCTGAATACCCAATTTTGCCTGGGTTTCCAGAAAAATATTTGCATGAGACTGGTCGTCGTAAGGCCGATTAAAACAGCAATTGTCCAGATATATCAGCATCGTTAATTCGTGTTTAATGGTGTCGCTATCGCGATGGGATATTTGAAGCCGGTCCCGCACGGCAGGCGGGAGTCGCTCCGTTTGTGGTGGATTGCCTAGCGGCGAATCCACCCTACAGTTCTGTCCTTTATAACAAAATTAGGTAAGTCAGTTCATCTTCAGCATCCAGCCGCTTAATTTCCGCCGCCTTATTACGCAAAATTAGCTCAATATTCCGAACAGAACAATTACCACGCCTGACCCAAATAACCTTGGGAGGATGTCCGTAAAGAAGACTTCTTTCGTGAAAATCGGAATCCTTGCTTACCAGGATATATTCATGGTGTTTGGCATATTCCCAAATCACAGAATCAGGTTCGCCCCCCATGCCCAACCTATCTACATGCGCCGACTCAGGAAATATATCGCTCAACGACACCACCAACCGGGGCGACAGATTTTCATCAAATAGCAGCTTCATGCGTTGACGATGAGTTGATGCCGCTCGCGATCAGCGGCATAGCTTAGGCAAGCTTGAATATCTTCCATAGTCAGATAGTCGAAATCTCCCAGGATTTCTTCCGGCGTCATACCGGAGGCGAGATATTCAAGCACATCGTAAACGGTAATCCGCAACCCCCGGATGCAGGGCTTTCCGCCCCGCTTATCCGGCTCAATGGTAATAATGTCTTTATAATTCATAGTGTTTTCTCTTATGTTCACACACCCATTCACACGCTCCGGCGTCACCGACTGCATTCCAATTAACATGTAAGGTGGATTCGCCGACTGGCAATCCACCATAGCTTCAAGGATGGTGGCTGTTTGCTGTCGCGAAACCGCCCTACGAGCTACAAAGCCCCGGATTCCACAAGCTCCATCCAGGCTACTCGCTGATTGATATTAATCGGATAATCCTGGAAAAATCCGTGCAGAGGTTTAGTTTTGTCGCTCCGTTTGTGGTTGATTGCCTAGCGGCGAATCCTCTCTACAGATCTACCTTAAACATTTCTAGGATTTATCAATTATTGTCGTCATCAATCTTTGTTGAGCACTTTCTCTGCGGCTAGTACGGCTCGATCTCTAGGGGTGGATACCCCAAAATCCAACCAATGAACGACGTTGTAGTAACGATGTTGACCACCTGAAACATACTCAGTAAGAAGCTTATCTACACGCCCTTTCGTCAACGACCTGACACACTTTAGGGCTGCCGACTTGCGAACTGCATCATCCTCTGATTGCAATAGTAGGGTAATCGATACATCGCTGAGGTTCCGAAAAGCCTTAGCCGAAATCTCTACAATGAGTTGGGACAATAGCTTGCTCGGTGCTGACATTGCCAGAACCTCATGCAGTCTGGTTCGACCCAACGCATATATCGCGCGTGCTGCAGTTCGATATTTGGGTTCATCGGATGCCGACAAAAGCAAGTTGTTGTCTCCAGACTCATGGCGTTTAACAGAGTCAATGATCAGCAGAATATCTTCCCATTCGCCGAATTTGCGAAGATATTCGATATCAGCGGGAGAGTAGTCTACGAAACCACTCTTTAGTAACAGTCGAACTCGACCTAAGTCGCAAGGCTCTGCTTTGCGGCAAATTACGTCCAATCCCTTTCGGGTGTAGCTCTTTCGTAAAAATTCTTCAAGAGATCGGGTTTTATCTAATAAATCAGCATGCTCTCCAAACCGCTCGGTCATTAAATGAAGCGCTTTAGAGAACTCTTCTTTGTATTGATCATCAACAGCTCTTCGCAAATCTTCCCCACGACCCTTGAACTGGCGTTCAGCCAAAATGAAGTGAGGATCGCTGTCAAACAGCCAATCTGCAACCGCAGTAGCTTCAAGTTCCTTGTCTGCTAGCGAGCGAAGACGTTGCAGTTGGAAGTGCGACCAGCAGGTCTCCCCCCCAGAGTCCAATGCTCGTGCTGCGCCTATCAGTCCAAACCCAGTATTCTGGACTTGCTTGATGAGAACCTTCTTGGCCTCTGCATCCGAAAATGTAAGTCCGTTATCGACAAGCGATTTCAATGCCTCATACCTAACCTTCGCATCATTGTCAGTCAGTAGTTGTTCTGCTGTCTCAATGGGCAATGCACGCCGATTACAAAGCAACTCGACAACGATGCGGCGAACTTCTGAATTTCGATGGCCTACTCCATTTAAGAGTGTCTCGGTGCTCAAAGCAACATCATTGTCGAAAAGTGCTGCTAAAACTTTTCGACTAATTGAGGTTGGCTGGAGTTCGTAAAGTGAGAGAATCGCCTTTTCACGGCTGTCTCGAAGGTTGATGCGGATGATTGCATCAGCTGCGGCTCTAGTCGTCTGATAATCTCCTCTGTCCAGCTCTTGGTTAATAGTTGGAAGATCTGCCGTGAGGCCACAATCTCCAAGGTAGTTGAGCGCGGCGACCTTCACAGCACTCGCCGCATCCTTCGCAAACCAAAAGCCGAGATAGAACTCGCGATTATCTGGCGGAACGGAAGGTATTGGCTCTGAGATCAGCCTCATGGCTGCCAATGCCCCGGCCTTCCTTTCTGTCGAAGTTCCGATAACCGAATAAATGGGCAGGATTTGACGCGTAAACCCGCCAATCGCAGTAAACCATCGCCAAAGCGGCGTGTTCTCATCAGAGTAATGCTCAAGCCCGCAGGACATAAGTCCAATTAGTTCGCTGCGTCCAAACGTGAAGTCGCCGCCTTCGGCGAAAAGTAAATTTGCATCGTGTACACCAAGAGAGGCTCCATCATTTCCTTGGTTACCAACGATACTTGCAAGCAGCCGAAACCGTGCGACCTCCACTGCTGCTATCGGCTCCTTTTCGACATCACGCTCAGTCTTTGAGATGAACTCGCGGAGAAAGTTCGCACCTTCGATGGAAAGCGGCGTCTCAAGAGCAGAATTGTTTTTTTCCGTAGCTTGCTGCTTCTCGCCATCGGTTTTGGGTGATTGGCTTTGGACGGAAATTTCTTCGGCCTCTCTATTACGAAGATCCTTTACGTATTTCAATATGCAACGACGAATTCTTTTCTCAAATTCCTGAATGGTGGCAAACTCTTCGTAAAGAATCTTTTTCTCAGCATTAAGTTTATCTTTGAACGCCAGAACTTTTTTTAAATCTTCGCCAGGATCACTGAGAAACCCTGGATCAATTTTCTTGAACAGGAGGCTGATTTCAGGTCGGCTCTCGTTAGCTCGGCGGCGGACAGATATTTCAAACTCTTCCTCGAAGCCCGATGAGTATGTACCTTTAGTGTCAGGCGGTGTTCCCCATTTTTTGTACATAAGCCCCACGAAGAGCTCGCAGCGCTCAAGCTCACGGTTAATAGTAGCTTGGGGGCGTCCATAAACTGAGATAGTATCTTCCCACCCGACAAGCTCGATCTGGTAGCCAAACTCTTCGGCAAACAGATCGTTGATTTCATCGACCACTAATTTTGCCGCACTACGTTCCTCGGCAAGATCACCCGGCGATGCGAGAAATACTTTCACCACTTTTCGGGTATCAGTCATATTGTCTTTAGAGATTCGCGTTTTTTATGGTACATATACATATAGTATTACATGGAGTTACAAATACAGTCCTGTATGTCGGGCGCGTCTCTTTGTGCCCGACATTTCGGTATGATTGTAGGGCAACGATGAAGCGGTTGCCCGACCTGACTTGAAACTAAAAACCCGTTTCATCGGGAAAATACTCAAGCACTTCATCAGGTTCAGCTTCCAACGCCTGCCAATCAGCCTGTTTGTACATGCGAATATTTGCCTCATCAATATTTTGCTTATCAAAAAACGTGTAAATCGGACGAAATGCGGCGCGATACAGATAAAACAAATGTTGCTGCATTTCAGACTCGCCTTTGATGCGACGGTAAATCTCAAGCACAATTCGATATCAGTCGCCTTATTTAAATCATCCTACGGCCCTGTTAGACTGGATGAAGGGGCAGCCAGAGTCTTGGTTGTCCATTTGCGTAACAGTTCGGTATAAGCAAGCACGCCAATTAAGCAACATTGAGCATTTTGTTTGCGTAATCTTTGCCCGATGTTGGCGGGGACAAAAATTTACCGTTCTGTTTGTATAGCGTGATAGTTTCATCAACTAATTCGCAAAGTTCAGCGAAAACTTGCTTTTCGTCATCGCCGTGACAACCACCATAAAAAAGACCAGGGCAACTTCCAACAAAGCATTGATCTTCATCTGACCATTCCACTATTTTTACATAACAGTATTTTTCATTCATTTTTTCGACTCAACTATAGCAGCTTCGACGGCTCTTTCCTGATATTTTTGGGCATTGATGTTTTTATAACATAGCAGCATTCAACGGCGCCACTTTTTGCCGTGGCTGCTGCTCCGCCTGCCAAAGATCATAAGCGGCCTGCATTCTAATCCACAAACCGGGAGGCTGCCCGAAGGCTTCAGAAAGCTTCAGATCCATTTCAGCAGTAATACTGGCGCGACCATTCAATACCTTCGAGAGGTGTGGACGTGAAATACCCAGATGGGCTGCGAAATTCCCGACGGTAATACCCAATTCGGGCAATACGTCTCCTTTCAGAATCTCGCCAGGATGGGGCGGGTTAAACATGCGCATAATAGTCTCCTAATGATAATCTACATAGTCCAGAAGCGTTGCTTCACCATTGTCAAAACGGAAAATTACTCGCCAATTCCCGTTTACTGTCACTGCCCAGAAGCCAACCAAGCTTCCTGACAATTTATGCAACTTGAATCCAGGTATATTGACTTGTTCAATCAGCGTGGCCGCATCCAGAATACCAAGAATACGATTTAATCGTGGCGCATGTTCCGGACGAATACCCGCCTTGGAGCCTGTCTCAAAGAAAGATTGCAATCCGGCATGGCGAAAACTTTTAATCATGATTAATTGTAACTTGTTAGCTTACAGATTACAAAAATCTCTCAACCTGCTCTATAAAAGCACCTGGCTGTTGAACATGCAGCCAATGTCCGGCATTGGCAATAACACTCAGCGAGGCATTTGGAAACAATGTTTTTAGATCATCCGCCTTAACATAGCCAGACTCTTCTCCCGCGATAAACAACGCCTTTCCGGTATAAACCGCTAGATGATCGACACCGGGAAAGGCGGCAATATTCGGCGCCATCCGGTAAAAAATATCCAGATCAATGCGCCAGCGATACGCGCCATCCTTCAGGATAAGATTTTGCAATAAAAACTGGCGATAACTGAGTTCAGGTATCGCTGAAGCAAGCAGTAGCTCCGCCCGTTTACGATTGCTGATTTCATGCAGGGGCAATGCCTTTAACGCCTGAATCAGGTTGTCAAAGGAGTGCTTATAACTGACGGGAGCGATATCGGCTATTATCAGCTTATCCATACGGTCAGGATAATTAAGCGCGAACCACATCGCAACTTTACCGCCCATGCTGTGCCCCAGCAAACTGGCTGTAGTTAATCCATGGTTTTCCATAAACTGCAACAAATCTGCAGCCATGGCCGGATAATCCATTATTGGATGATGCGCCGACGCGCCATGATTACGCATATCCAGCAGATAAACATGGAAATTGACCGCCAGTTTTTCCGCAACCAGCCGCCAGTTACGGGAGGATGCGAAAAAACCATGCAGAATAATAAGCGGTGCATCACCAGGACTGCCCAGTTCTTCAAAGGCTAAATCGACCGTTTCCATTACGCAAAGACGAACAGTGCGCCCATCAAGCCGCCAAAGATTCCGCCCCAGACAACCAGCCAGCCCAAATGTTCACGAATGATGGCCTGAACCATTTCTTTAACCAGTTGCGGTGTTAACTCACTCAGGCGTTTGTCAATGACGGCTTCAATTTTGTCGACAATATCGACCCCAATTTTATGCGCGTCCAGACCGTGCTTGAGTGCAGCTTTAAAGCGGTCAGACTCAATCATGTCGACCAGCGTGATTTTCATTTTTTCGGTAAACGGTTCTTTTAAAGGCGCCAGGGCTTCTTCGCCGCCCATCATTAGCAACATGCCGCCAAAAGAAGAACCCATAATTGATGAAACCAGGCTTTCATAAATCCTGTCATAATCAACTGCATTTAAAAAAGGTTCCAGATTCAACATCTTGCTGCCCTGCTCTTCCTCGGTTTCAATAAATTGCTCGATATTATTTGCAGTAAAAAACTGCTGCATCATCAGTTGCTTGATTGAAAGTTTAAATTCCTCAAAGCGATCGGGTATAACGCCGGAACCGTATAAAAACGGCACTTTCTCAAACAACATATAAATAGCCAGCCAATTGGTGATTGCCCCGGACAGGGCAAAAAAACCGATGGATTTGATCAATTCCTGTTGTATCGGGCTAATATAGCCGATGGCAATAATGGCAACGGAAACTAGATTGGTAACAAAGCTTTTGTTTAACAGTTTTTTCATCGTTTTTTAATAAAAAGATCAGTAATCGTGCCTTCAATTATTTCTGCTGTAAATCCCAAGGTTTCAGCCAAGGTTGGGTGTGCATGAACGGTTAATGCCAGGTCTTCAATATTGGCACCCATCTCTAATGCCAATACAGCTTCTGCAATCAATTCACCGGCATTAGTACCTACAATACCCGCGCCAAGAATACGCCCGGTTTTTTTATCGCAAAGCAATTTGGTCACGCCCTCTTTACGCCCTATGCTTAAGGAACGGCCACTGGCTGCCCAGGGAAAAGCCGCTTTTTCATAAGCTATGCCTTGAGTTTTGGCATCATTTTCTGTCAAACCCATCCATGCTATTTCAGGATCGGTATAGGCGACAGAAGGAATCGTCAAAGCCTGCCACTCGGTTGCCATACCCGCAATCACTTCAGCGGCTATTTTACCTTCATGCGTTGCTTTATGAGCCAGCATCGGGTTACCAACGACATCGCCAATCGCAAAAATATGCTTAACATTGGTATGCTGTTGTTTATCAACACTGATAAATCCTCGTTCATCGACATTGACCCCGGCTTTATCGGCATTACACAAGTGGCCATTGGGCCTGCGGCCCACAGCGACCAGCACTTTATCGAATAAATCCACTTCCGGTGCGGTTTTACCTTGTAAAGTGACTTTCAAACCCTCAGTTAAAGGCTCAATATTTTTACCGGCTGGGACCCGACTGCAATAATGGCTTGCTCAAATTCTATCAGTTGCGTATTAACCTGCGCTTGCTTTTCAGATACAAAACGTCCTGTACCCTGAACAACTGTCACATTGCGCTGTTTTGCCAATGCTGCCAAGCCAGTATTGAGTTGGGAACTGATCTTGTTTTTCCAGTCGCACAATTGTTTCAGATTAATCTCAGGTTCTACAATGTTAATCCCTGCCGGACTTAATTCCCTGGCTCCATTTAGCACATTAGCCACATGCAACAGGGTTTTCGAAGGGATACAACCGACATTCAAACAAACCCCGCTCAATACCGGATAACGCTCCACCAGGGTAACCTGTTTACCTAAATCAGCCGCCCGAAACGCCGCCGTATAACCGCCGGGACCACCGCCCAGTACGAGAACTTCTGTTTTCAATTGCATACCTTTAATGTTAGTCAGTTGGATTTACCCAATTAGTCAATTTCAACTTCGGGACTTGGGAAAAGTGTTTTTGATTTATGATCATTTTGCACCTCGTTAAACGGTGCTAACCATATGATACTTGAGTGCATACGTCAACCATCCAGCATAAGGAAGGGGAGCGGGAAGAAATATCCAGGACCATCAGCAATGGACCAATGCCTACTTCGCGAGCTTGGGACTTTTTACACTGTACGAAGCCCATGCGGAAGCGAGCCGACCCCGATGAGGAAACCATCGACTGGAGAGCCGTGTGCGGGAGAATCGCTCGCACGGTTCGGAGGGAGGGGGGTCTGGAAAGGCTCTTCTCTACCCCTATAGGCTACAGGGATGTAATCTTAATACACTATCCTTAACTTCTAAGTTCCGGCACAAATCTGTCTGGAACAGATTTGAATACGATTTGACAATAGCTCCGTCTGGCGATAGTATTTAATTTATGATTACAACGTTCCATGACGACGATACGAACAGGGTTTGGGAAGGCGAGTTCTCAAAAAAACTACCGGTCCGAATTCAGGCGGAGGTACGACGCAAATTGCGCATGATTAATAATGCCAGACGCATTGATGATTTGCGTATTCCGCCCAACAACCGGCTGGAATTACTAAAAGAAAGTCGTAAAGGGCATTGGAGCATCCGCATCAATGACCAATGGCGGGTATGTTTTGTCTGGAGCGATGGGAACGCGGAACGGCTCGAAATCTGTGATTACCACTGAGGAAACAATATGAATAGACTACCCAATATTCACCCAGGCGAGGTGTTGCGCGAGGAATTTCTCATCCCGCTGCAGGTTAGCCAGTATCGTCTGGCAAAGGAGATCGGCGTCACTGATGCGCGTATTTCGGCTATTTGCGCCGGCAAGCGTGCTGTCACAGCGGACACGGCTTTGCGACTGGCTGCGTTCTTTGGCACTACGCCTGGTTTCTGGCTTGGACTACAAGCCGATTACGATACCGAAGAGGCTGAAACTTCACTGCATGACGAACTCTCGCGCATTCATCGCTTTGATTCTGCAGCTGCGTAAAAAAACCGAACGGCGTGTAAGCAGGATCAGACTCCATTTCTATTTTTCCTGGGCTTTCCTCGTTAAGGGTATTGTGGTCAGACCCCTTATAGATTCTTTTATTTGATCAATATGTGATGAGTACTATATAAGGGATATTTTTATTGGAAAAGGAGTCTGGATTGCTTCTGATGCGATAGTATTGGGAACATGTAATATAGGTGATAATGCGGTGATTGGAGCAGGGTCTATTGTATCAGGTGATATTCCCCCAAATACTATTTATGCTGGGGTACCGGCCAAAGTTATAAGAAAATTACAGGAATGATGGCAGCACATCACAAATACACAAATTTTTATCGGGCATTTGAGGAGCGTCATCGCGGTTCGCGAGAGCTGATTGAGTCACGTTTGGAAGTTTACCTACCCTTTGTTGAGCCCTTAAAAACACTTTATGAGGCGCCGGAGATCCTGGATTTAGGTTGTGGCAGAGGAGAATGGCTGGAGTTATTGCAACATAACGGTTTGCATGCAAAAGGCGTTGATCTGGATGAAGGCATGCTCATGGCTTGCCGAGAGCTTAATCTGGATGTTTGTCAAGCTGACGCCCTTGATTATCTGCGAGGGCTGGAAGTGGAAAGCCAAAGTGTGGTTTCAGCTTTTCATGTTGTTGAACACATCTCTTTTGAAGCGCTGCGTCAACTGGTCGATGAAGCATACCGCGTATTGAAACCCGGTGGCTTATTGATCCTGGAAACTCCGAACTCTGAAAATTTGATAGTCGGCACGTCAAGTTTTTATCTCGATCCCACGCACCAAAGACCTTTACCAGCAACTTTGTTAACTTTTGTCGTAGAGTATGCGGGGTTTAGTCGAATCAAAACCCTGTACTTACAAGATCCCCCTGGCCTCGCTACAGCGCAGCAAACCACTTTAAGTAATGTTATTGATGGTGTAAGCCCCGACTACGCGGTAATCGCTCAAAAAAAAGCTACTGAAGATGTTTGTGCGCTATTTGACGCGCCCTTTGAACGTTCCTACGGGCTACGATTAGTTGATTTGGCCGAACGGTATGATCAGCAAACCTTTAATCATGCCCAGTGGCTGCAAAACGAATGGGATAATGCCAAGCAACGAATCCAGGAACTCAGCAAGAGTACCGGACGATTGGAGGCTGAGATCAACCAGCAGCAAGCCCATTCCCAATGGCTGCAAAACGAATGGGATATTGCCAAGCAACACAATACCCAATTACAAGCCCATTCCCAATGGCTGCAAAACGAATGGGATATTGCCAAGCAACACAATACCCAATTACAAGCCCATGCCCAATGGCTGCAAAATGAATGGGACACAGCTAAAGCCGAAGTCCATGAGCTCAAGAACTTAGCCCACCACTGGTGGACAGCGGCTGACCAACTCACTCAAGAACAGCGAAGGATCTATTCCAGCCGCTCCTGGCGCATCACCAAACCCCTCCGATTATTATCTCTGGCAGTCAAAAAAACCATCAACGGCATTTTCGCCATTCCCAAAGTATTATGGCTTGCATTTAAGTTTCCCTTTAAATTGATGTTGGCCGGTTTGCTTCGCTTTATTCTTAAACGCCCAAAACTAAAAGCCTGGGAAAATGCAAAATTAAGAAAACACCCGCGCCTGGAAGCCCACCTGCGCAGCTTCAAGAGTTTGCACGGTATAGTTCCAGAAGCGACAGCTTTCTCATCCAGTTTTGACCAACATAGTAGCTCTGCACATACCTTGATTGATGTTCATTTGCCGCATAGGACTCCTTTGAACACACTTGGAACCCTTACAATCGATGAACTCCTATCTCGTATACGGACAGAGTTGGCAATTAACAAGAGAGAAGGAAGCAAATAATGGCATTGGAATTGTTTGAGCCGCATGACCTAATGAAACATCAGCAACTACGGGTTGCCGTTCTAACTGCTGGACTATCCACTGGCGAACAGGGCGGTGCAGAGCGCTTCTACAAGGGTCTACTCGGGGGGTTACTTGAAATAGGATGTCGAGCCGAACTTGTACCTGTATCAGCAGATGAGCGGTCATTTCAGGAGATCGAAAGCAACTATGAAAGGTGTGCCCAGTTGGATTTGTCGGATTTCGATGTCGTCATTTCCACCAAAACGCCAACATATGCAGTGGAGCACCCTCATCATGTGCTGTATCTCGTTCACACGGTACGGGTGTTTGATGATATGTTTTATAATGCATTTCCTGATGCAAGTGTTGAAAATTTTGTCGAACGCTCAAAATTGCACGCAATGGACTTTCAGGCGATATCTCGAATTAAGGCACGATTCGCTATTGGCTATGAGGTTGCCAATCGGCTCTATCGCTGGCGTGGTATTCACGCAGAAGTTCTTCATCCTCCCCTCGGTATCCAAGGCTTTCGCAAAGGCCCATCAGGCGACTATTTTTTTCTCCCGGGCCGTCTACATCCATGGAAGAGAATCGATCTGATAATCAATGCAATCAAACGATCCTCCAAGCCTCTCAGGCTGATAATCGCCGGTACTGGAGAGGCAGAAATAGAATTGAAACAACTTGCCGAAGCTGACCCGCGCATCGAATTTCTTGGACACATTGGCGATGAACAATTGATCGACCTATATGCCAATGCCTTGGCTGTCCCCTTCGTCCCGCTTCGGGAAGACTACGGCTATGTGACGCTGGAAGCCTTCGCCAGTGGCAAGGCAGTTGTGACTTGCAATGACTCAGGCGAACCGTCCCATTTTGTCAGAAATGGCCAGACTGGTGTAGTTTGCGAACCGAATCCCGATAGCCTGTGCCAGGCGTTGGAATGGCTTTATAGCAATCGAGATGACGCTCTACGTATGGGCAAGAACGGAGCTGAGTTAATTTCAGCAATGTCTTGGCCGAAAGTGGCATCACGATTGGTGGATGCCGCACTGGAGATAAATGAGTCGACACATTTGTCAAAATCGACTCAAGTATCAGTGCTTGACATGCAGCCTATTGATCCACCCGTTGGAGGAGGACGTCTGCGACTGCTGGGCCTGTATCACAACCTTGGGTCAAATATCGATTGCCAATATATTGGGTCGTATGATTGGCCCGGCGAGCACTACAGAAAACACCGACTGAGCAATTGCCTGGAAGAAATCAATATTCCACTGAGCAGCGAACATCATGCCGCTGCTCAGTCTTTAAGTTCCCGTGCAGGAGGGAAGACTGTTATTGATTTGGCATTTAGCCGGTTGGGCATGCTTTCGCCTGACTATATTGAGGCGGCTCGCCAAACTATAAGTAATGCCGACGTTGTGGTTTTCTCTCATCCGTGGGTGTATCCGCTTGTCGCGAAAGACTTGGCTCCTGGGCAGATCGTTGTTTATGACTCACAAAACGTGGAAGGCTATCTTCGTGCCCAATTACTTGATGAAAACAGTCCTACTGAGGCTGAATTGCTTCGTCAGGTCATACACGACGAATACCGCCTCGGATGCCGTGCAGACCTTGTTCTCGCGTGTTCGCATGAAGACCTGGTCCGTTTTAATAGAATCTACGAATTTCCGCCAGAGAAGATGCGGGTTGTGCCTAACGGAGTAATGGCATTCGCAGCGTTACCGCCCAACAAGGCAGACAAAGCGAAAGCAAAGACGCAACTGCAACTTGCGCATGACCGTTTGGTTGCGATCTTTATCGGCAGTGCCTATGGCCCCAATCTCGATGCTGGGCATTTTATCGTAAGCCGCCTGGCAGAAGCTATGCCTGAAGTCACATTCGTGATCGCTGGCGGAGTTAGCACACAACTGTCAAGCGACAAGAAGAATGTAATCATTACAGGGGCCCTGGATGAGAAGGATAAGCACTTGTGGCTGTGTGCAGCTGATATCGCCATTAATCCTATGTTTTCGGGTTCGGGCACTAACATCAAGATGTTTGATTTTATGGCAGCCTCGCTGCCTACTGTGACGACGGCAGTTGGAGCGCGTGGAATAGAAATTGGAGGAAGAGATGCAATAGTTATCGCTCAGCCTTCAGCAGAATCCTTTGCGTCAGCAATCCGTCAATTAAATGACCATGCAACACGGCTGCAAATAGGCAAAGAGGCAAGAGCATGTGTCGAGGAGGGTTATGCGTGGGAGCGTATCTCCGAGTTAACAGGGAAAATGTTTGCTTCCCGGCATCGACTTGCCAATCAGCCGAAGCCATTTTTCTCAGTAGTTATTCCTACCTACGAGCGTCACCAGCTTCTGGATAATCTGATTAGTTGCCTGCAAAAACAAGTTGAAAGAGATTTCGAAGTCATAATCGTCGATCAAAGTGTTTCACCTTGGCCAAATGCTGGTAAAGAGTATATTTTTTCCTGTGTTTATTATCACTCTCCTGTCAAAGGTGCAGTCAGGGCCCGCAATACAGGCGCTATGCTTGCTCAAGGTAAGGTAATTGCATTTACCGATGATGATTGTCTCCCTCAAGACTGCTGGCTGGTCAATGCTAGAAAATACTTCCAGGACAGGGCTGTGGTAGGAGTTGAAGGAATGATTGTTTCCGACCATCCCGACGATCCCGATTGGCGACCCGTTACCAATGTAGATTTTGAAGGCATTGGCTTCATGACGGCAAACCTGATGGTCCGGAGTGATGTGTTTCAGTTACTCGGTGGCTTCGATTTTCAGTTTGATCGGCCTCACTTTCGAGAAGACACCGATTTCGGCTGGCGGATGCAGGAAACCGGATTAGTTCCGTATGCGAAGGAGGTTACAGTGTTTCACCCGGCACAGCCTCGAGCAATCGAGCGTGAATCGGCCCAAACCCGCGCTTGTTTCTTTCAGAAAGATGCCATTCTTTATAGAAAGCATCCAGACCGCTACCAGCAATTATTTTTTACCGAAAAGCACTTCCAAATTACGCCCGGATTCAAAGAAAACCTCTTGGCTGGATTTAAAAAGATCAATATGAATATGCCTGAATGGATGACGGAGCAGTTATAAATGAAGGTGCATTTATAATAAGGTAGGCCAAACCCATTTGAGTTAGCTTTCGCGAACTTAAAACCCACGATATTATTAAAATAAACTGTAATTTGGAATTTTAAAAGTCAAACCGGACTTTAAGAGAGTTAATATGGAACTGGCACGTTACTTAATTGTTGGTGTCCTCAATACAATTATCGGCTTGGGTTCGATATATGGCGGCATGTATTTTTTGCAGTTAAACATTGTTCATGCAAATGCTTTTGGTTATGTAATAGGCATTTTGTTTAGCTTCTATCTGAATAAAAGATGGACTTTCAAAAGTAATGGCCATCTTGTATACAGCTTTCTCCGGTTTATTCTGGTGCTGGGCGTTGCATACATTGCAAATCTTTATACAGTTTTATTTCTAAATTCGAATTACAATGTTAATCCATACCTTGCTCAGGCGGCGGGTATCATCCCCTATACGGCTATCGGCTTTTTGGGCAGCCGCTACTTTGCTTTTTTTGCCGGCAATCAAACATATACCGCAGCAAAAAATGAAAACCCGTTATCAACAGTTCCGGTAAAGCCAGAGCCGGTTATTCTGCGGCCAATTGATTTGTCCATTGTTGTTCCTTGTTACAATGAAGTAGAAACATTAACTGAAACAACACGCCAATTGTCTGAATTGTTAGGGATTCTGGTTGCTAAAAATAAAATTTCTTGCAACAGTCGCGTGTATTATGTGGATGACGGTAGTTCGGATCGTACCTGGGGGTTGATTGAGTCATTGGCAGATCAGCATAAAGTTGTACATGGGATTAAACTGTCTCGCAATAGAGGTCATCAAAATGCGCTTCTAGCCGGGCTATTGACTGTAGATGGTGAAGCGGTGATCAGTGTGGATGCGGATTTACAGGATGATTTGTCCGCAATTGAAAAAATGATAGATTTGTATATTGGCGGCTACGATATCGTCTATGGCATTCGTGAGTCTCGTCAAGCCGACACCTTTTTCAAAAGATTTTCAGCACAGTGCTATTATCAGCTGTTAAATGCAATGGGGGTTGAAATTGTCGATAACCATGCCGACTATCGCTTGATTAGCCGCAAGGTTATTGAGGCTTTAAAGGATTTCGAAGAAGTTAATCTGTTTTTGCGCGGAATTATCCCCCAACTTGGATTTTCTCACTCTTATGTGTTTTACGATCGGGCAGAACGTTTTGCCGGCGAGTCAAAATATCCGCTGAAAAAAATGCTTGCCCTGGCTTGGCAGGGGATAACATCTTTTTCAATTTTGCCTTTGCGATTTATTACCGTAATTGGTTTTATAGTGTCCTTGTGTAGCTTTGGAATATCAATCTGGGCAATCGCAATTCGTTTTTTAACCGAAGAAGCTATTCCTGGCTGGGCTTCCACAGTTTTACCCATTTATTTCCTGGGAGGCATTCAGCTTTTGTGCCTGGGTATTATGGGGGAATATCTGGCGAAAATATACTCGGAAACCAAACGTAGGCCTCGTTATATAATAGAGAAAATGATTTAGGTTAATTTTATGTGAGTGACTTCGCAACAATCAATCTCTTCCAATATGAACACTCAATCGAATAATGTCCTGACTTGGGCGCTGTGGTCAGTGGTGGCAAGTTCGGTAGCAGTGCGCCTTGCAGTACTTGACCCACATACCCTGCACGCAGACGAGGCGCTTTACTCTGCTTATTCACTTTATATTGCACGCACTGGTGACTTGTTTCTTGCACATTGGAATGGCTTTCCCCCGGATAAACATCCACTTTTCTTTTGGGCGGTAGCGCTAGCCATAAAGGTTTTTGGTAATTCCGATCTTACAATTAGACTAATTAACATTGGCGCAGATGCGCTGTCGGCAGCCTTGGTCGTTTCGCTAGCTGCGCAGGGGGGTGGCATTGCTGCTGGCGTATTCGCTGGTTGCCTGTATGCGATCTCCATTCTGGGTGCATTTTATGGTGCCACTGTATTTATCGATCCTTTTTCCATTGCATTAGGGCTACTCGGACTCGTGTTGATCTATTCTCGCCGGACAACTGCCGCTGGCATCTTACTTGGACTTTCTGTGACAGCCAAGCTTTTTGGCGCAATTTATATTCCTATTGCTCTCGTGATTGCGTTCCGCCGAGGTGGAATTAGTGCGATCATTAACCTCGCGACAACTTGCTTTGGCATCATTATCATGATGCTAGGCCTGCCTATCCTGTTCAATACTTTCAGCGACAGCTCATCGTTTATTAACGAGGGGATGAAGAATCAAAATTTTGGCATATCTTCGCCTGAAGAATGGCTACCAAGGGGGGCCGATTTGCTCAACTTGGCTGGGTCTTTGTTCGAATCACCAACCTCGCGCGTCCTCTTTTTTGTCGGTATTATCAGCGCAGCGATAGGAGTCAGGAAGATGGCTGCGGAACCCCGTGATCTTCTTCTTAGTATTGGTTTTGTATCTTTGCTGTATGTGACAGGGTTAATGATCATTAGCTCTCCAGTTTACGACCGTTATTTTTTGTACTTACTTCCTATTCTCTCTATAGCCGCCGGAATTGGAGCGGCAAACATAGCCAGTAAGATCCACATTGTTACTGTACGAAAAGCAGCTATTACAATAGTAGTCTTGACTCTGTTAATGGGGGGTATCCAAACCATAAAGAAGCTTTCGGGTGGAGATCTAATGATAGGCAGTCGCTCAGCATCTGCAACTTATGGAGGTTATGTTCAACTTTGCTACTGGCTTCGGCATAATAGTGGTGTCATACAGGTTTGGAATCACAGTCTCCAATGGCACTTGGCTTTCTGTCTTCAGGACTCAGCCGCACAGCCGATTTGGTTTCCGGAGACAAAGGCCGTGACGGACTACCAAGAAAAAAAACCTGCCCTTTTGGCACTCAGCAAAGCTGATGATCCTCGTATCGTCGAGGACATTAGAGAGGATGGGTGGACCGTTGAATTGTTGAGTGAATTTGGAGGAATGCGAGGTATAGATCTATGGCTCTATCAAATTCGACCAAGGAACAACTGACGTTCGTTATTGTGTGTTAGTCAAGTCAAGCAGGGTATGCATAGCGCACCTTTATTGTGATTGGGAAGGTGTTTGGAAAATGGTACGCGAAGCGTACTTACTTGACTAAGTTATGTCCTGTACATATGTTGTATAAATTAATTATATTTTAATTCCATACTGATAAATACCATGAACTCTTCCAGTATTGTCGTTTTAATCCCTTGTTATAACGAAGCACTGACCATCGGCAAAGTCATTGAAGATTTTCGGCTGGCTTTGCCAAAGGCCGCCATTTATGTCTATGATAATAACTCAGCGGATGACACGCGCGAGGTGGCCTTGGCCGCAGGAGCAATTGTTCGCAGCGAACAGGCCCAAGGCAAGGGCAACGTAGTGAGGCGTATGTTCCGCGATGTCGAGGCGGATTTTTATATCATGGTTGACGGGGACGATACCTATGAAACCAGCTTGGCCCCCGATATGCTCAGACTTGCAATGAGCGGTCCGTTTGACCTCGTCAACTGCATTCGTCGTGAAACCGAGGACGCTGCTTATCGAGGGGGACATCGCTTTGGTAATTGGTTATTGACTAGTGTCGTGCGCAGAATTTTTGGCAACCGCGTGCTGGATATGCTGTCGGGCTATAAAGTTTTCTCACGGCGATTTGTGAAATCTTTTCCGGCGTTGTCAGCTGGCTTCGACATTGAAACCGAACTGACAGTCCACGCATTGGAGCTCTCCATGCCGGTAGAGCATGTGCAAGGCTCTTACCGTGGACGACCAGAAGGATCGGAAAGCAAACTGCGCACTTACCGCGATGGCTGGCGGATTCTGATGCTGATTCTCAAGCTGGTGCGGCATGAGCGGCCCATTGTCTTCTTCGGCATGCAGGCTGCATTGGCTGCCTTGGTGGCATTGGTCTTAATCGAGCCTGTGTTTGTCACCTATATCAATACGGGGCTTGTGCCCCGCCTGCCTACGGCAGTACTTTCGATGGGTATCATGCTGCTGGCATTCCTGAGCTTGACTACGGGCATCATTCTGGATACTGTGACACGAGGACGACTGGAACTGCGCTTGTTGACCTATTTGCAATACCCGGCACCACCCTTTGATCCGAATTGGCTTGACACGTCCGAAATAAACTCGCAGGTGGATATTGAAACCCCTCAACCAAGTACCGATGGTCTGGCAAACTCAGGCAATCTTAACGCAAGTCCGATGTTACATCCCGGACCATGGGACTGATGTCGAGGGCATGAACAAAAGCCTGCTTCAGCAAATTTGGCGTTTCGCCCTGGTCGGCGTTGCGGGCTATATTGTCAATGCCTGTATGGTGGAAGCCCTGGCCCCAGCGATGGGGCCGATTTGGGCCCAGGTACTGGCTTTTCCGGTGGCGGTTACCGTGACATGGTGGCTCAACCGGCGCTACACCTTCGGTGCCAGCCACCGCGCTCTTCACCACGAATGGCTGCGTTTCGTGTTGGCCAATGCACTGGGTTGGGTAGCCAATAACGGGGCCTATGTCTGGATGATCTTTAACATGCCCCTGGCTTACAAACATCCTGCTCTTGCCGTGGCGGTTGGCTCGCTGGCGGGGATGGTATTTAATTTTGCAATGACTAGACAGTTCGTCTTCAAACCCTCCATTCGGGAAAAAAATAATATGCAGAACATCAAAAAAATTTATTATTACACCGCACTTGTCAGCTCTGGACTTATATCTATTTATCTGTTTTTCTACAAACAATTCAATTCAAATTTTTCTGTACTTTTTGGCGATCCCTATGATGGTGTTATTGAGGCAGTCCTGGTCGGGCATTGGTATAAAGTAGTTAGCTTGCTTCATCATTGGAATCAGCCATTTTTCTTTTACCCTCACGTAAATACGCTGGGTTATAACGATTCCTATTTTATTTACGGTCTGCTGTCTTTGCCTTTCAGGTTTATAGGAATGAACATACTCATAACCCAGGAGTTTGTTCATGTTATCGTGAAAGCCACTGGTTTTTTTTCAATGGTTTGGCTATTAAATACAATAACAGCGAAAAAATCGTATATCAATTTTTTTGGCGCTGCCCTTTTTGTCTTGATGATCAACTCAAGCAACCAGGCTTATCATGGTCAGCTTCTAAGTGTGGCATTTTCACCCTTGCTATTTGGTATCGCGCTAAAAGCAATCACAAGCATCGATGGTAGAGACAAAAAATTCATTGTTTGGGGCGCCTTGTTTTCCATTGCCTATGTGGCTTGGTTGCTGACCAGCTTTTATATGGCTTGGTTTTTTGGATTGTATTGCATATTAGTTTTTCTGGTTGCGTTGGTAGTCGATTACACATCAATCAAATTTGGAATTCGAGCACTGATAAATAATAAAAAATCGCAGACTTCATTTCTAGGGCTATTCTTTGTTGTTTGTACAACACCCTTTCTGCTGATTTATATCCCCAAGCTGCAGCAGACGGGGGGGCGCAGCTATCTAGAAGATGCTCTCTTCGGAAGTCTTAGACCCTGGGAATTGATTAATTTCGGCCCAAATAGTTTAATTTGGGGTAAGTTCTTTGATATCTTAAGTGCGGAGTTTCCAGGTTATTTTCGCGGTGGGGAGTATGCTGTTGGCTTTACTCCGGATATATTTTTATCTATCGCTGTACTCTTTGTGCTATATTTTTTTAATAAAAATTTAAAGCTGACAACTCTTCAGTTTTCCATGATTAGCGCTGGAGTGATTGGTTTAATTTTACCCATATCCATTCATGACTACTCATTGTGGTGGTTTATTTACCATTGGATACCTGGAGCCTCCGGGGTTAGGCTTATTGCCAGGCTATGGGTTTTTCTCTCCTTTCCTATTGCGATAGCTATTACTATCTTTGTACACAAACTGAACTCAAGCCATCACTATAGGTTTTTCTCGTTTTTTTTTGTTGCAATTTTGCTGCTTGGTCAAATAAATACATCCCCCCCCATAAATTTAGATGTCCGATCCGTACTTCGTCTTTTAGATGACATCCCAGCCAGCCCCAAAGCCTGTAAGGCTTTTTTCGTGTTGGAACCCGCCGGTTATTCTAGCGGAGATAAATATTTCGATGATTCATATCGACTAAATATAGAAGCGATGCTGATTTCTGATCATGTAAATTTACCAACGATTAATGGGACAGCTTCATTCTACCCTCCTGACTGGAATTTTTCTGAAGTGCCAAAAGATAATTATTTGGCCAGAGTTAGTAGCTATTCACAAATACATCATATTGAAAATATCTGTGAGTACAACATTAAAAATTATTCTTGGAAAATCAACCCATTCAGCGAGGAACTTAAATGAATAAATCAGCCATCATCATAGATCAGGACGGCGTTTATCGGGCGAGAAAAATAACCGAGTTGATCGAGCGATCTTCGTCGCTGTTAACTCGACTTGCACTTCCGTATAGCGAATTCGGCGCAGGCTGTATTCGTGTAAGCAATCATCTCTATGCTGTTTAATTCTTTTACAATCCTGTTTTTATTTTTGGCTGTCACCCTGGCGGTCTGGCAATTGTTGCGATACGCAGTTAGGTTACGTATTGCCCTTGGCTGGCTGAGTCTGGCATCTTTATTTATTCACCACTTAAAATGCCTTCAGAATTCCAATATTAATTTATCATTAGTATTGCAGGTTTACCCCCAACTTTTGCTAGACAAGGGCTATACAGCCTACGCTACTACCTACTGGCCGGACGGCAGCAGGAGAACATAACCATCGACACTTTGTATTTCCACATTAGCGCCAAGGCGGGAGCTGAAAGCATCAAGTTCCGCTGCATGGGGCAAAATATACAGGGTATCGGAGCGGAGGTGTCCCCCAGCGATTTCGGCAGACTGTTTATCAGCATAAGCTTTTAGTGCCGCATTATCCGGACGTGCGACGTAGCCAACGTCAATAGACGCGCCGTGGCATGCGGCCAGATGCGCAAGAGGGATGTAGGCATCGCCCGCCGGTTGAGGAGGAACGACGGAAATATTGTGATAGTGTTTCGCTGCTTGCTCCCACAGCGGATTCTTGAGAGGGGTTTGCCAGATGGGCTGATGACGGAAGTCATGGCGGAATTCGGCGAATTTTCCACGTAGATCGGTGAATTGCAGCGTGATACCGATGATAAGAAAAACAGTTGCAAGGCGCGGCGGACAATAGCGGACAATGGCCGCCGGCACTGCCCAAAGTAATAAATAATATAGAGGCCAGACAAAGCGTCCGCTGGAGTGGAAAATCGCGTGCGCGTCGAGGATGGTGGGTGTCCAGGGAATCTCGGTCAGCACCCTGTCGCCCAGCATGATTTTGTTGGAAAGCGCCGCTACGAAGAGGGTGAAACAGACTGCCAACAACGGCAGCCAGAATTGCAAATCCCGCCAGCGCGACGGCTGCGCCAACAGGTGCGCGAAAGCGTAGGCCGCCAGCATAAGTGCCCCAAGTCCGAAATAGGCAAAGCCTTCGTATTGCCCGATAGTTGCCTGCTTGCGTGGTTTCAGGAATTGTGACCATTCATGCTTGCCTGCTGTGTCGCGCCCGTAATTGTGCAGAAATTCTTTCCAATCCATGGGGTCAACATAAGTCAATATGTTGGCCGTATCCTTCGGCAGTCAGGTGGTGTAGTGTGGCGATGAAGTGTCCGGCCCCCCACATGACTATTAGCAAAACGCTTGTGCCGAAGGAACTGAGATGCGACTAAACGGCCTTCAATGTGGGCGTGTAGTCAACTGAAACAGAAAGGAGTGGCAACTGTGGCAGCTTCCTGACTGGCGGTTATTGGAAACGCCTGGCGGATATGGGTCGAAGCCAAAGCCATAGATGGCAAGCCTAACATTAAGGATTCCAGAGTGAGGTGTGTCGACAGGGAGTAAAATCCTGATCGGTGTAAACCGTTGGTTCCAACCGCCGGATGCGGAAAACCGCATGTCCGGTGGCGTGGGAGAGGTGACGGGCGTAATCCCGTCACCCCGACCCGTTCAGATACGCAAGTTATTTCATGCGTATGCCTTAAAGGAATTATTTATTAGGCCCCGCTTCTTTTGTTTGGTTCACATCTTCCAGCCAGTCGCGCCAGATCGACATCAGTACAGCCATCAATGTAGGCCCCAAAAATAATCCCAGCAATCCGAAGGTCTCCATGCCGCCGAAAATTCCCAGCAGCGTCCAGATAAATGGCAGCCTGACCGCACCGCCTATTAAAGCGGGACGCACATAATTGTCCGCCACCAGAGTAAGAATCATGCCGTAGGCAAACAGCCCTACTCCTGCCGCCATGTGGCCTTTGGCTACCAATACCAGTGCGCAGGTTCCGAAAATCAGTTTGGCTGCGTAGGGAATCATGGCAAAAATCCCCGTCAGCGCGCCCAATATGGCGGGATTGCTTAATCCGGCCAATGCGTAGCCCATGCCCAACAGCAAGCCTTTACCCAATCCGATCAGCACCATGCCGTTGACAGTTGCACGCACCGCTGCCGTTGCATGCAGTGTATAACGAATTCCGGTTTCACCGAACAATTTCCGGCTGCTCGCCAACACCTGACGGCCCAGGCCATCACCGTGCTGATAAACAAAAAACAGCACCAGCAGAATGGTCAGAAAACCGAAGAAGCGATGTAAAAGCTGGCTGGCAAATTCTTTGGTGTAAGTGACGGCACTGCCGGTACTCAGCCAGTGCAAGGATTCATTTGCCGCTTCCGGGCTGCCCAACGCATTCAACCAGATTTCTTTGGCCCAACTGCCTATTATTGGCAGGGTTCCCAGCCAAACCGGTGGCGGAATACCGCTATTTTGCGCATTAGTCAGCAGTTGTCCGAGCGATTGCGCCTCCTGAAGCAACCGGCTCAAGCCATAACCCAATGGCGCCAGTATAATCGCACCGATCAGTAAAGTAAGTCCGACAGCCCCCCAAGTCACTTTTCCGTGCAATTCCGGGGTAACGAGTAAACGCTGATAAACCGGCCAGGTGGCAATGGCCAGAACCACCGCCCAGGCCAGTAACGGTAGAAAACTGTGCAAAACCCAAGCACCCAGCGACAGTAAAAAAAGACTTGCGATAAGCCGAGCCCGGACTTCCAGATTATTTGGCATAGATCATGATTTATGATTAAAAAAATACTCAGCATAATCTAAGTTTAACGCCCGATCTTTACAGCTATTTGACGAAACTCAAAAAGTACAGCCGTCAGAATATATAGCAACATCAACTCGGCGGACAATAACCACGGCTGCCACCAGCCAGCGCTTACCGGTAACTGCTGCCGCGCGTAATACAAAGCCACGCCCAGTGTTATATAAGCGATTACACGTTTAACATCGTATGCTACCGGATAATAGCGCCGTCCCAGCAGATACGAGACTATCGCCATGCTTGCATAGCAAGCCAATGTTGCCCAGGCTGAGCCGACATAACCGAATTCCGGTATCCACCAGACGTTAAGCGCAATCGTCAGCGCTGCACCAGCCATAGAAACGAAGGCGCCCATCAGCGTGCGGTCAGTCAGCTTGTACCAGATCGACAGATTGACATAGATACCCAGAAACAAATTGGCCAACAGTAAAATCGGCACGACTTCAAGACCGGCACGAAACTCTTCACCAACAAAATACTTGAAGAAATCGATAAATAACGTCACCAGTAAAAAAATGAACACGCAGAAAATAACAAAAAACTTCAGCACCTTGGCGTAAACAGAGCGGGCATCGCTGTTGCATGAATAGGCAAAGAAAAACGGCTCGGCGGCATAGCGGAAGGCCTGAATGAATAATGACATCAAAATGGACAGCTTGTAACAGGCGCTATAAATACCCAACATCTTCATGTTGGTCTGCAGGTCATAAGGCAACAGATATTTAAGCAGAACGCGGTCGAGCATTTCATTGATGATTCCGGCAAAACCAATCACCACCATCGGCAGTGAATAGCGGATCATTCTGCCAAACAACGCCCGGTCAAAGCCCCAGGACAACCCGGCTAACTGTGGCGTGAGCAATAAAAACTTGAACAGACTGGCAACCAGGTTGGCGATAAAAATATAACCTATACCTATCGCCGGATTGTAAATTTTGGCTAGCCATATATGCGGGTTTTCTTCATAGAGTTTGGGCCAAAAAATGATGAAAAACAGACTGAGCAGCACAGTTACCAGTATCTCTGCCACTTTGATTCCGGCGAATCGGAATGCCTTGTCTTCCGCACGTAACCTGGCAAACGGAATGGACGCAATAGCATCCAGCGTCAAAATAAGGGTAAAGTACAACACATACTCCGGGTGATTAGCGTAATGCAACGCCGCCGAGAGTCGTGCATTAATCAGCAAAATAAAAAGAAAAAAACCCAGATTGACCAATACGACAAAAATCAGCGCCGTTGAATAGGCAACATCTCTGCCTGTATGCTCCTTGTCGCGAAAACGGAAATAGCCGGTCTCAAACCCGAATAACAGTAAAACGGAAAAAAACCCTGCATAAGCATAAAACTCCGATACCACGCCGTATTCCGCCGCCGAGAAATAATAGGTATACAGCGGCACTAACAGATAATTGAGGAATCGACCGAAAATACTGCTGATACCGTAAATTGCAGTTTGAGATGCAAGTTTTTTTATAATACCCATTATGTAGTGAGTTTGATGTGTATTGGATAATGCGCGAAATTATACATGATCAGGCTTATTGGACTGCGTTATTCAGCTATGGAATTAAGGGAGCTTCAAAAATCCCTTGAATGGCATAGGAATAATTCCTTTTCATAGCGCTCGTCTATGTGTTGCTCGATGATTTGGCTATGATGGCTAAACTTGCAATTAACATTAGAGAGAACTATGAAAAAACTTGCCTACGGCTTACTTGGACTATTCAGTCTTTCGGCTGTTAGCGCTGCTCCGGAAAAAGACAAGCCGCTTGACCTTGGCGTCATCGATGTTGTCGGTGTTACACCAGTACAAGGTAGCGGGGTTGCTGTCCAAAAAATACCCGCTCAAATTCAAACTGTTTCTTCAGCACAATTGGAAAAAACCCAAAGCCTCTCTTTAGCGGAATACATAAACCGTTATCTGGGCAGCGTGAGTATCAATGAAGCGCAAAATAACCCATTGCAACCGGACATTTATTATCGCGGTTTTGCGGCCACACCTATTTTGGGTTTGCCACAAGGCATCTCGACTTATGTGAATGGCGTCAGGTTTAACGAACCTTTTGGCGACTCCGTTAATTGGGACTTGATTTCAGAAGCTGCGATTGACTCTATGGTGTTATTTCCCGGCTCTAATCCAGTATATGGCTTGAACACGCTGGGCGGCGCGATATCAATCAAGACCAAAACCGGATTTTCAGCGCCCGGACATCAGTTTGAAGCCTACGGCGGCTCCTGGGACAGACACTCGGAAGAAATAACCAGCGGCTGGAATAATGGCACCTGGGGCTATTTTTTAGATTTGCATAACTTTGATGAAGAAGGCTGGCGGGATTTTTCACCTTCATCAGCCAAACAGGGTTTAGGTACATTAAGCTGGCGCGGTGACAAAGGTTCGCTGGATTTAACGCTGGCCGCTAATGATAATAACTTGAAAGGCAATGGCGCCGCGCCTGTCCAGTTACAGGATCAAAACAGAAAGGCTGTTTTTACGCACCCCGACCAGACCACAACCCGCATGTTTTTTTCGGAATTGGCAGGCAGCTACGATCTGACAGATGCTGTTGAAATCAGCGGCAACGCTTATTTCCGGCAGAATCGTATCAGGACGTTTAATGGCGACAACAGTGATTTTGAGGACTGCGTACTGGCTGAAAATGACGGATTATTATGTGAAGACGCGGGTGATGACGAAGAAGTTGTTATAGATACCAATGGTCAAGATGTTGAGGCGGTCGATGCAGTCGAAGGGGCAACCAACAATACCAGCCAAACCTATATGCGCAGTCGCGGCGGTTCGTTACAGTCGGTGTTTAATCAGGATTTATTCAACCATGAAAACAATCTGACTATCGGCGCCAGTTATGATTATGCCACTGTTCATTTTGAGTCGGATACAGAGCTTGCGGCTTTAACAGAATCCAGGGGTACAATTGGCAGCGGTATTTTTGTCGATGAATCCAAAGTAAGGCTGAATACCAGTACACAAACAATAGGCGCATTTTTTACCGACAGTTTTTCCATTACTGATGATTTAACCGCCACGATCGCCGGGCGCTTTAACCATATCAATATTGACATGGAGGATCAATATATCAACGATCCTTTAAATACGTTAAACGGAGCGCATACATTTAACCGGTTTAATCCCTCTGCCGGGTTAACTTATCAAATCCTTGATAATCTGGGTACTTATGGTAGCTACAGCGAGTCGACACGTGCTCCGACACCGATGGAATTGAGCTGTGCTGATCCCGCTGCTCCGTGTAAATTGCCGAATTCCTTTATTGCTGACCCGCCTTTGAAGCAAGTTGTTGCCAAAACCTGGGAAGGCGGTTTCAGGGGGGACTTGAATGAACTGCTGGGTAAAGGTGATTTGAAATGGAATCTGGGCTATTTCCATACGATTAATAGTAACGATATTATTTTTCGCCGCGATGTCTCCAGCAATATTATTAGCCAGGGTTTTTTTGATAATGTAGGGAAAACCCGCCGTTACGGCATAGAAGCGGGAACGACTGTTAATTATCCGCAATTGTTCAGTCAAATTGACGATTGGCATTTTTCAACCAACTATACCTATTTAAACGCTACCTTTATGGATGGGTTTGACAGCGTTAATCCGCTGAATCCTTCCCAGGCGATAGCTGTCAGCAGTGGTGACAGAATCCCGGGTATCCCTGAGCATCTCTATAAAGCGACTATCGGTGTCGATCTATGGCAGAAAGTATCATTCGGTATTGACGGAATATACAGCGGCGATCAGTATTTTAGAGGCGATGAAGCCAATATTACAGGGAAATTAAGCGGCTACTGGCTGTTCAATGCTACCGCGGAGTATAAGGTGACCAAGTATTTTGCCTTGTTTGGCAAGGTCAATAATATTTTCGACACCCACTATAACTCGTTTGGTGTTTATGGGAATGCATCCGAGGTATTGGGGCCCGAATTTGACGATGGCCGATTTGTGTCACCCGGCGCACCCAGAGGCGGCTGGATTGGCGTGCGTTTGAGCTTGTAAAAATTTCAGCTTGTTGGCTGTTCACAAGCTCCTGCCTGGAAATGCGGTTGCAATCGAGCCGGGTACGCACAGTGTACCCGGCTCTGAACATAACTATCTTCATTCTTTCCGGGAATCAAAGGAACGCCGTGTGCAAAGCGAGCAGTCTTGAAGAGCCTTGTGCGGACGCAAGCTGTGCAATCTGCCCGACTACATACCGGAGGGAGGCAGCAGGAGAACATAACCATCGGCACTACGGATTTCCACATCGGCGCTCAGGCGGGAGAGGAGGGCAGCCAGTTCCTCTCCCTGGGGTAAAATATACAGTGTGTCTGAGCGTAGGCGTCCCTCGGCAATATTGTCAGACTGTTTATCTGCGTAAGCTTTCAGCGCCGCGTTATCCGGGCGTGCGACGTAGCCGGCGTCAATAGCCGCGCCGTGGAGTGCAGCCAGGTGCGCGAGGGGGATATAGGCATCGTCCTCCAGTTGCGTCGGAATGACGGAAAAATTGTGGTAGCGAAGTGCCGCTTGCTCCCACAGAGGGTCTTTGAGCGGGGTCTGCCAGGTGGGCTGATGGCGGAACTCGGCGAATTTTTTACGCAGATCGGTGAATTGCAGGGTGATGCCGATGATCAGCAAAACGGTTGCCAGGCGGAGCGGACAATAGTGGACAATGGCCGCCAGCACCGCCCACAGCAATAAATAATATAGGGGCCAAACGAAGCGCCCGCTGGCGCGGAACACCGAGAGCGCCTTGAGGATGTTGGGTGTCCACGGAATCTCGATCAGCACCTTGCTGCCCAGCGTGATTTTATGGGAAAGCGCCGCTGCAAACAGGGCGACACAGACCATCAACAACGGCAGCCAGAATTGCTGCACTCGCCAGCGTGGCGGCTGTGTTAGCAGGTGCGCGAAAGCGTAAGGAGCCAGTATGAGTGCCCCCAGGCCTAAATAGGCGAAGCCTTCGTATTGCCCGGTGGTCGCCTGTCCGCGCGGTTTCAGAAATTGTGACCATTCATACTTGCCTGCCGTGTCGCGCCCGTAACTGTGCAGGAAGCTGTGCCAGTCCATGGGGTCGACATAACTCGATAAGTTGGCCGAATAATGGCCGTAACCTTCAGCCGACAGCTGGTGCGGCGCGGCGATAAAGTAACCGGCCCCCCACATGACCATCAGCAAAACGATTGTGCCGAGGGCCATCTGCCATAGCAGGCGGGCACCGGTCTTTTCGAGCATGAACGCACGAATTAACGCCGCCGCCGCCAGCGCCAGCGTCATCAGAAACAGGTATGGATGCACCAGCACCGCCACCAGCAGCAGCGCCAGCCATGAGCTGCCGCGCCAAGGGGCGGCATAGCGGTCGAACCCTGCCAGCAGGAGCCAGTGCGCCATCAGCGATTCGTGTCCGTAGGCGCGCAGCAGCATGGCGGGGCTCATCAGAAATAACAGAGTACCCAGTGTGCGCAGCCTTCCATGCGGTGTGGCGTGTGCCATGAGACGCCAGCCAAAAACGGCGGAAAGCATGTAGCAAAAGAGCATCCAGGCTCCGAAATACTGAAATTCAGCCGGCAACCAGGGAGAAAGCGGCTTGAACAGAAAGGCCAGCAAAGGGATGGAATCAGTGAACACGATACCGGCCCCGATGGGCGCGCCGAAGTTTTCGATGCGCCCCGGCGGCCAATGCCAGGATTCACCGCGAAAAAATTGCCAGCCGAGATAATGCTGAGCAGGGTCGCCATGCATCAGCCAGCCGATATTTGCCGGATCAAGCGGTTGCACCCCGAACAGCCAGAGAAAGAACGTTGCGCCAAAAAAGGCGGCCAGTGCCGTTTGGAGCAGTACCATACCTGGAGGCTGCGCTTCAGAAAGGCATGACGGTTGCAAGGCCGACTTGCAATCTGATTCGACATGTCGGTCTGAAGCCAAACCTGCAAATTTTTCCAGAAACCCCATTTCAGGCGGAACGCGATAGCAGGGCGATGCCGGCCAGGATGAGCAGGATTCCGGTGGTTTTGACCAGCGTAAAGGGTTCGCCGAAAAGAAGGCGAGCCGCCGCGCTGATCAGCACGAAGATGGCGCCTGCCATGAGGGGGGAAATCACGCTTAGCGCATTAACGGCATAGACGCGCACAGTCAGCACGAAACTTATGCCATAGAGTGCCAGTCCTGACAGGATACCGGGATTCAGCCAGCTGCGCCAGCTTGACATCTCGTCCGCAGCCCCCGTCTTGAGTGCGATCTGAGCGCCGGAATTGCACAGCACGGCTAGAAGGATTAGTAAAGGTTCCTTCATCTCCTTTCCTCCAGGCCGGGAAAGATGTCTTTAAGCACATAATGCGGACGCAGCTTGAGTTCCTCGTAAATTTTTGCCAGGTAATGGCCGATGATCCCCAGACTCAACATCAGCACGCCGCTGGCGAAAACGATCAGCAGGATCACGGTTGTGAATCCGTCGAGCGCGACGCCGGCCCATTTCTTGTAAAGGCTGATGCTGCCGATTACGAAGCCAACGGCCAGGGTTAATACACCCATCCAGCTGATCAGCTGTAGGGGCAAGGCCGAAAACGAGGTCAGGTTACCGAGCGCATAGCGCAACAGACGCCAGCGCCCCCAACTCGTCTGGCCGGCCGCGCGCGGCGGCACGACGAAAGGCAGTCGTGCGCTGGGATAGTTCAGCCATTGCACCAGGCCACGGAAAAAGCGCCGGCGTTCGGACAGACGGCGGTATTCCAGGACGACGCGCCGGTCGAGCAATTTAAAATCACTTTGGCCGCGCAAGTCGAGACCGGAAAAATAGCCGAATAGTGCATAAAATGCGGCGGCGAAAATTCGGCTCGCGAAGCTTTCCTTCCCGCGTCCGGATTTCCAGGCTTCGACCACGGGCAGCCCCTTCTTCCACAGGGCGACCATTTGCGGGATAAGTTCCGGCGGATGCTGTAAATCACTATCCATGACGATGACTGCATCAGCATCGGCATGATCGAGGCCAGCGTGGATGGCGGATTCCTTGCCGAAATTCCGCGTAAAGCCGATCCAGCGGGCGCGTTTTTCGTCGCTGCAATAACGAGCCAGTTCCTTAACTGTTCCGTCGGTCGAGCCATCGTCCACGATTAGCATCTGCAGGCTGCATTCGGGCTCGATCCCGGTGGCGGCTGCGGCGATGACTTGCAAGTTGGCGTATACTGCCTTCCCCTCATTAAAAACGGGGATGACCAACAATACCGAGGGCGACGCGCCTTGCGTCGTTTCCATGGATCCATATTTCGCCATTTCATCCATCGGTGACAACCAATCGTGGCGATAACTCCATCAATTTATCAATCCCGGATTCTAAAATTCCTTACATTAAGAAAAACAGCCCAATAAGTCAAACTTTTTAATTGACAGTGCCCGAAAAAAATAAGGCAACAAAACCGAATAATTAACCTTTTTTGTTTTTCTTCCTGGTCTTCGTGGTAAATTATCTTAAATATCGCATAAAATCCCCAATGACAATGATCAGGCATTATGGGCGCTCTTAGATTTTTATTGGCATGCACTGTCCTCATTAGCCATCTGGGGCTCAGGATTAATGGTCTTACACCAGGATCGATCGCGGTGATAGTATTTTACCTGCTCGCCGGTCATGTAGTGGCGCGGCTGTGGGGAAAATGGCAGCATCAGCCTGATGCGCCAGTCCGCTTTTACTGCGATAGGGCCTGGCGTATTCTGCCGCAATACACCGCTGCGATATTATTTGCAACGTTCGTTTGGCTTAACGGCGCGCAATCTTCATTCATAGCCATCCGGCCCGATTTGTCCGACTGGCTTGCCAATATTCTGATACTTCCCCTCAATTTTTATATGTACACCGGGCAGGACAGCTTTACCCTGATTCCGCCAGCCTGGTCGCTAGGTGCAGAAATTCAGTTCTATCTTCTGGCACCGTTACTATTATCGCAAAAGCTTTCTAACATATTGATAATGTTTGGTGTCAGTCTTGGCATTTTTACGCTGGCTCAGTTACAAATACTTGACACTGATCACTATGGCTATCGACTCATTCCCGGCGTTTTATTCATTTTTCTACTGGGCGCCATGCATGAGCTTTCCTATCGGCATAGATCATTGTGTAATCTGCTGATTGCGTTATGGTCGCTCAACTTCATCTACCTGTTGTGGCTCTTTAAAGCGGGGCAGTATCTGCCTTATAACAAAGAGGTCGCACTCGGCTTAATGATTGCCATGCCCCTTGTGGCACTGTTGAACAAGCCCAAACCTGATAAACAGAATAACTCGATTGTTAGACTGGATCGTCGACTCGGGGAGCTTTCCTATGGCATTTTTTTGTATCATTTTCCGGTGATCTGGTTGCTGAAATTGCAGCCCCCGGTGTTAGCGCCAAATGACATTCTTGCTGTGCTAGCGCTTAGTCTATGCTGCGCGGTAATCGGCCATTGGGCGATAGAGCGCCCGCTATGGCATCGCTTTAGGCCAGTGCTTTAGCGGGGTCAATGGTTGAGCAAAAGTTTTTATTTTTTAAATTTGAAGGCCCCTGAAATCGATGTACAGGGTGCGGGTTTATTGCTCTCTCTGTCCAATATTTTCATAAACAGCAAAACCAGTTTGACAAATAATACCAGTATGTTCTAACATCTATAGTACTTGCACTATTGTGAAATATTGATTAATGACTCATGTTGATTGATTGCTGAATAATAATAAATGTCTAGCAGTTCTGATCAAAAACATTCAATTTTGCAAGTACACATCTAATTGAATTTTCACAATGTATTGTTAAAGGGGGAGGTAAAGAAATTTTCCCGCTGCGTTCATTACCAGATCAAGCATTCTTCATTATTTTAAAGTATGCCTCTAGCTGTACATTGGGTTGACAAATATTGATGCGTTGTCTAGTCTTTTCGTGCTTGGAAAAATTTATTTATGTTGTAAAAATAAAAATAAAAATTAGTTTGTAATAAAACTAATTTTTTTACTATCTACCCCGTTGCGATTCACTCTAGTTAATTTTAAGGACTTACATTATGCCTATTCCAACAAACAGACAAATTATCTCGGCTCTTTATGTAGCCACATTCGATCGGGCTCCTGATGATGAGGGGCTCACATACTGGGAGAGTCAATTTACTACAAATTCTTCAGCCGCAATACAACAACTGGCGGCAGGTTTTGCCAGTCATCCTGCTTTTACTACACTCTACGACGGTTTAGACAATCTGAATTTCGTTGAAGCCATCTATACGAATGTGCTGGGCGGACCGGGTGATGCCGGCGGCATAGCTTTTTGGACCCAAGCGCTTACCAGCGGTGCATTGACCAGATCTCAATTTCTTGCCGCCTTTGTTGAGAGCGCGCTGAGTGCCGATTTTCCAAACCCGGCGTTGAGCCCGGAGGAAAATGCTGCTGCGCAAATACGTCAGGACTATTTGTATAATAAAGCCGACGTAGGCTTGTTTTTTGCTGATACTCTAGGCGCTGATTCAAACCTTACTATCCCGCCTACAGATCCAGACGATCTTGCAAGTCTGGAAGCGGACCCCGCCTACCAGGCGTCCCAGGCAATTCTTGCCGGGGTAACTAATGACGATGCTTCAGTAATTGCTGCGTTGGGTCTTATTAGCACTGCCAGCACGCAACCTGATCCTGTCGGTTATATTAATGATAATGCGCTTTCGCCTCCTGGAAATACCTTTGCGCTGACTCACAACACGGATACGATTAATGCCAGCAGCACAAATTCGGCTGACCTCGTCAGTGGCGTTATTGATGGAACAGATACCACAGGCTCTACCGGAGGTTCTACTTATACCAATAACGATACCGTCAACGGCAACGGCCATACCACTGTGGAACTGGTTGTGGCAGCTACCGGTACTGCGGCCATCGCCAATCTGAACAATGTCGCTGACGTTAATCTTGTTGCAGGTGTTGCTGGTCCCATTAACATAAACGGTGTTAACTGGTCTGGTGTCGACGCTGTCAATCTGACTGACGGCGCCAATGGTTTGGATGTAATTCTGACCAATCTCGAAAACGACACCGACTTGTCAATTTTTTCAGGAGTGGCAGGTACAATTTCTGCGGATTACCAATCCCATCTGTCAGTGGATCTTCATGCCGGAGAGGTCAGTGCCATATCATGGATAGATGGTAATGTCGATGCGACGGTGGCAGCGGGCGAAGGGGTGACTTTTACCGCACACCAGGCTGTTGGCGATGTGACTGTGGGTGATATTAACGCTACAGTAGGAAAAAGTGGCAACTTCGACGCATTTGTGAGTAGTTCTGCAAGTGGCGACATAAACGTTGGCGATGTCACTATTACAGCTGAAACAAATGCGAGCGTCTCTGTATCTGTAAGTAACGAAGACGGTGGCAGTGTAACCGTAGGTGATGTCAGTATGCTCGGCGGCGATTTCGAAAAGTTTGGTGTTTTTAATATAAACGCGACAGGTGATGTACTTGTTGGTGATGTGGCAATGAGTGTCAGCGCAAGCGGTTCGCTGTCTTTGACTGTTAGCAATACCGGCACTACAGGACAGAGCCTTGGCAGTCTGACAGTAGGCGCTGTTGATTTGGTGCTGGACCACGATTCTACCGGTGAGGTAGATATTTTTCATTCCAATTCATATACAACCGATGGATTGAGTCTTGGCGCTTTGACAGTCGGGGACATGGCTATCGAATTGGGGCGTGATGCCCAGCTGTTTGTGTCGATTTCTCACTCAGCCATCGGGGCGACTGCAAATGTCCTTGATTCGTTTGGCGATGTCGATCTCGGTAACCTGGATGCAAATATCGGAACCAACTCTTTCTTTTCATACGATGTGTTCGTTAACAACTCGCTAGCGGGCGATATAGCTTCAGTCACGATAGGCGATGTTAATCTGGCTCTGGCTGACGGTGCTGCTGCCAATTATTTCGCTACCGTGACTGCAGAAAAAGGCAATATTGATTCGTTCGTGATGGGTGACGTCGTCGTCGATATGGGCATCCTTGCATTTATAGATGAATTCGACACTTTTTTGACAGCCAGTAATGGCGGTAATATCGGTACAGTGGAAATTGGTGATCTGACCTCAACTGTGGGCCAGGACGCTGTCTTCGATAACTATACCCTTGGTATCTCTGCGACAAGCGGCACAATCGACTCGGTTACGGTCGGCAATGTCAGTGCCGTGGTTGCGGCTGGCGGTTCTTTTAGTTATTTTGCATCTGTATCAGCCCAGGCTGTGGGTGATGTCACCTTTGGTGATTTCGACCTGACATCGAATGGTGCTGCCTCCTTGAATGCTCAACTTTTCGTTAGCGCATCTTTGGGCGACGTAGGCAGCGTGACTGTGGGTGATGTCAGCATCGTGGCGGATGGCACTTCGACTGTTGACTTTTCTGTATCTGTCACTGCCAGCGGCGATGCAGGAGTTTTAACCGTGGGTAATATCTCCATAGATACTACAATAAGTTCTACCGCCGATGTCACTCTGAATGCTTCAGGCGTTATTGACGGCGACATTACTATCGGCGGTTTCAGTCTTGCTGGTAGCGAAACGGGTGCCTACGATGGTGGTCAATTGTTTGTTGGTGGTCTAGGTTTCAGCGGCGATGTCAACCTTGGTGATATCAGTGTCGGCGTGTCTTTGACCGGTATCGCCGGCGCCTCTACAGCGCCAAGCATGGATCTGACCAGTGTTCTTGCCGGCGTATTGACAACGGGTGACATCACCATTGGCAGTGTGGATTACAGTGGTTTGGTTCTGGATTGGACGGCAGCTGCAACCGACACCGGTAACGGCGTAACCATCGACTTGACCGGGTACCTAGGCAATACGTCCGTCATCGGCTCTGACTACAACGATGAAATTGATGACAATACCGGTACCAATCAGTTGACTGGCGGCGATGGGGCTGATCTGTTCGTTTTCGATACAACCCAAACCAACAAGACATTGGCAACGATGGACCGGGTCCTTGACTTCTCTAATAGCGGAGGGGACAAGCTGAATGTAGGCGTTGTTCCGACCGTCGGCACGTATGCAGAAGGTTCGTTTACCGACTTCGCAGCCTTCAATTCTGCGGCCAATGCTGCGGACGAGGAGGTTTTTGTCGGTGCAGTGACCGGCAGCGATCTGATTGTGGCGGCTGATTTTGACGGCAACGGCGCTGTGGACTTTATGATTCAACTGGTGGGTCTCAATAACCTGAACCAGATTGACATTGCTTCGTTTGTCTGATGCCGTAGCTAAGGTAAAAGTGTAGGTAAAAAGGCCCGCTATGCGGGCCTTTTCTTTTAGGAAGGTGATAATTTGAATGACGTATTGAACATTAAAAAAATAGTGCATGACGCGGCCGCTGCCGAGAAAAAAAATCAGATTGACTCAGCGTTACAGATTTTGCGCTCTGGTCTCAAGCAATCTCCGGGGCAGCAAGAACTGATGATCGCCCTTGCCCGCTTGCAGGAAAAGCTTAAAAAATATCCCGAGGCTCATACAATTTACGCAAAACTTGTCGATAAGGAGGGCAAAACATCGCCTGTGGTCGCGCTCGGATTGTCGCGTTGTTTCCTGGGTATGTCACGGTTTGAACAGGCGCGAAAATTGTTGACCCCGCTTTATCAGCAAACGCCGAATAGCGCCGAGGTGCTGGTGGGGCTTGCCCGCTGCGCGCAGCATCGGGGTGAGCTGGCTGATGCAGGGAAATTGCTGGATAAAGCGCAGAAAGTTGAGCCGGACAACAAGCAGGCCCGGCACGAGCGGGCGCGTTTGCAGATCGCCAACAAGGAACATAACGATGCGATTGCCACGCTGGAAAAAAATATTGACCGGGACGATCCTTACGGCGATTCGATTGATTTGTGGATCGATACGCTGAAGAATCAGAAACGTGAACTCTATCAGCGTGAAAAACTGAGAGAATTCACTAGAAAACATCCGCAGCGACCCGAATTTATTTTTGGGCTTGGACTCACCTACAGCCGTGCCGGGGAGATTGACAACGCGCGTTTGGCTCTTGACAAGGTCAGCAAGATGTTGCCGGGAAACTTCAGGATATTGTACGAACTTGGCGTCGTCGAGCGTATCGCCGGCAATATCGAGCATTCGAACAAGCTTTTTGAGCAGGTGCTTGAACTCAAGCCCGATCACCCTGCCGCTCTGCGCACCTATGGTCTGGAATTAAAGTATAGCTATGGCGACAAGGAGTTTACCCGTTTGAATACAGTCGCCGCTGATATGAGTTCGATGGAACCGGCAGAGCAGATGCAGATACATTATGCCTTGGGCAAGGCTTACGATGATGTCGCTGAATATCCGACGGCATTCAAGCATTATGCGGTTGGCGGCCAAAAGAAAAGAAAGCAGGAGACCTTCAACGAGCAAGCAAGCGCGCGTATGTTTGAAGTTATGAAAGCGCTGGTAAACAGGGAATCGATGGCCAAGGTCGGGCAGGCAGGTTGCAGCGATGATACCCCGGTGTTTATTCTGGGAATGCCGCGTTCGGGCACTTCGCTGATTGAACAAATTCTGTCCTCGCACCCAGACATATATGGCGGCGGGGAATTGAAGTATATGACTTCTGCCATGGAAAATATCGATATCCTGGAGCGGCGTCTGAAACTCGGTGATGTTGAGGCGGCTTTCCCCTATGATTTAAACGCCAGCTACGAGCAGCGCGGACAATGGTACGCGGATATGTTAAAAAGCCTGGCGTCCAAGCCCTATAAGCGCATGGTGGACAAGATGCCGGGGAATTTCAATTTCGTTGGTTTGATACACGCTATCCTGCCGAACGCCAGAATCATCCATAGCCGTCGTCATCCGGTGGAAACCTGTCTGTCCTGTTATCGCATCCTTTTTGCCGAAGGGCATCAGTGGACCTATAATCTCAATGAACTCGGCCGATATTACCGCCGATATTGGGATCTGATGAAGCACTGGCGTGAACAGTTTCCCGGGGTTATGTACGAGATTCGTTACGAAGACAATGTTAATGATGTGGAAAGCCAGGCGCGTGCGCTGATTAATTATCTGGATCTGGAATGGAATGATGCATGTCTCAGTTTTTATGACACCGACCGTCCGGTAAAAACAGCCAGCGCCTCGCAAGTGCGCAAGCCCATCTACAAGACATCGACGAACCGGTGGCGCAAGTATGAAACTTACCTTAAGCCATTGCTGGATGAAATTGGCGATTTGGTGGAACAATACGAGGCGGAACTTGAGTTGCCCCCGCAGCAGCGATGAGCTGTGTGGGTTGCACGCTGTTTGCAACCCAATATCTCATCTAAATCAAGCTTGAAAATAAAAAAGCTCTCAGGAAACCGGGAGCGTTTGTATTGCCACTTGATTGCCGTGATGCTATGATTTGCCTATGAATAATGACCAATTAAAACATATTGTGACTGTCCTACATGCCATCTCCATTGGATTATTTGCTGTTTTTGGATATGCTGGCTTGACAGTTCAGCCGGTGCAATGGCTGCAAATCAGTGTTGCTGCATTGGGCTTTTTGAATATTGAATTTTTGGCTATATGGGTTTTGTCTTATATTCGTAATGAAGGAGATTAATATGTCAACATCATTCGCAGCTTTGTTAATTACGCTGGTGGTGGTTAATTTGATCGGTCTGGGTTTGATTTGGTACATCAAACATCATTCTCATGATCATCGAGCCGGATAGCGCTGTAGGTCGGATTCACTTCATGCTCTAACGGGTCGCCCTAAGCAGTCCGCTATAAACGGAGTAACAACCCCAACCCCTGCCCACGCGATTAAATGCTAAGGGATGTGCATACCTGAGCGTAGCCGAAGGGATCAGCACGGACGGAATCGATGTTTAAAGTAAATGAATTATTTTATGCACGTTTCAAAGCACTTTATGCCTTTGAATTATATCATCAGTCTGTTTGGTGGAATTGCCCGCGTGTTGTTTATCGCGGCGATTTTGCCGTGGCCTGCAAGCGCTGAGGTACAGTACCGCACAGCGCTGCCAGCGGCGACCGATGCGGCGATTATCTGGTCTGATGCCCCGCACAGGGTATATTTCGATCCGGCTGCACGGCATCGCAATCAGTTGCTGGTGTTTTTGCCGGGAACGGGCGGGCGTAATGTCGGACCACCGCGTGAGTTCAGCATGACGGCAGCGGAGTTAGGTTATCATGTGATAGACCTTGCCTACCCGAATGCCATTTCGGCGACGGTGTGCTGGCGGGACTCTGATTCAGCCTGTTTCGAGAACTTTCGCCTGGAGATCATTGACGGGCGCGATATTTCGCCGCTGATTGCCATTGGACGAGCCGATAGCATCGAGAATCGCCTGGAAAAGCTGTTGCGGTTGCTGGATATTCAGGAGCCCGGTAAGGGCTGGGGACGATTCCTTGCTTCAGCGGGTGGAGTGGCTTGGGAAAACGTAGCGTTGGCAGGGCAGTCGCAGGGCGGCGGACATGCTGCCCTTATTGCCCGCGAGCACAAGGTGGCGCGGGTGCTGATGTTCAGTGCGCCTAAGGACTATAACCCGCAACTGCACAAACCGGCGTCGTGGTATCGGCAGGGACGAACACCGGTGCAACGTTTTTTTGCGTTTGTCCATACACGCGACAAACAGGGTTGCGACTTCTCGCAACAGCTTGAGATTTTTCGAGTCATGGGTATGGCAACCAAACCCGAGATTGTTGACGGAACAGTGCCGCCTTATGGCGGCACGCAGGTACTGCTGACAAACTACCCCGGCCGCAAGATTTCCTCGCAACAGGCGCATGTCGCCGGTATTTCTAACGGTTTGCGCGATGCTTCCGGAGCCCCGCTATTCAAGCCGGTCTGGACTTATATGCTCATTACCGGTGACTAGGCGACGCCGGTCAGCCTCTGGTTTTGCTGATTGCCTTGATGGGTATAAAATTTACGCCGCCCCACATATTAAAAGCAAGTACAGTGTTTGCATGCCATTGCCATTTTTTTTTATATCTTCTTTCCAGCACGAGAGGGTATGAAGGCGCCGGGAATGAAGTGCGCTGAGTATATTCGCTGATGCTTTGAATAGTTACAAACCATGTTGATCATTGAATAAGGAGAAGTAAGTGCAGTTGTATTATGACCAAAATGAAGATCGCATTCTGTTAAAACTGGAAGCTGCCGATAAAATGGTTGTGAGCTGGCTAACGCGCCGGCAATGTCTCTTTTTGATACAAAAGGGACGGGAATCGCAAAGCGGTAGATTAAAAGGAAGTGAAAAGACTACAAGTAATATACAAGGCAAAAAGAAGCAGGCAGCTACGAAAGAAAGGATTAGCGCACTTGCGAAATATGGTGAGCAGGCAACTACAGCAAAGAAACTGAAATGCGCGATTAGTAATAATGCCATCAAGATAAGTTTTGCAACGGATGACAGCGATGCCAATATTAACTTGCAATTAAAAAATGGAGACTTGCAAGAGTTTATCGATATATTGATGAAGCTGGCAGTCAGGGCCAATTGGGGATTGACTGAAGCGCTTGGACGCATGGAAACAGAAAAGCAAAATGACAAAATCAAAAAAACAATACATTGATCTGTGCGAATTCATTAGCATAAGCAGCAGCCTAAATGCGAATTTTTCGCAGCTGTACATGTGTGTGTTGAATTCACAATAAATCAACAGGTTACAATCTATTGCGCGATTGCCCTGCCCAAATGATGGCAAATGATTACATTAAATTGACTTAATGGGGAATAGTCATACAAAATAGACAGCACAAAAGAACCCAAAACATTTATCTTTTTAGGGGCGTTAGGACTGGTATAACGCAAGGGACATTCTTCAACCCAAGGCATAAAGCGATGCCCCATTTTTAAATAGTGTATGAAAAACGCAAGTTGCCCCAAGGTGGTCACTTGTGCCTGTGGATCCCATTCAATATGTATTTTTCCATTAAAGGTTTCGGCAATCAGTGCGCTTATTACTGACTTTTTAAGCGTAAATTCTCGCTCACCCGTTGGGTGAGTAACTTTGGGAGGTAAAATCATGGCTCAACTCAAAAAGTACAAGCCTTACAGATTTTATGCTTTTGTTCAACTGCGGTTTTTAGGTTCAAACAAAGAAGATATTCAGGTCGGGCGTTTTAAATCGCGGCAGCATTGAACTTCAACCCTAACCCTCCTAATGGGAGGGAATTTGCTTGGCTAGTCAATAGATTGCCGACAATGAGGGAACACCTCGTATCCGAAGGACAGGAAAATGACCTGTCCTCTGCACCCACGATTAACGCGGTGCATCCTTTAGAGAAAGTGACACAGATTGACCTTGGTGCGGTTAACGGGGCAAGCCGGGCCGCCACCGATAGAATTGAGCAGCTTCGCAACGCTGTGCATGAGCTGGCGGCTAAGCAATCCCCGCCGCGAGAACAAACGCACGACGAAGCAGAGTTACAGCAGCAACAGCTACCTCCGCCAGTTCAACAGGTTGTCATCGTCAGGCAGCCTGCAAGCCAGGCAAGGATTTCCCATGCATTCTGGGAGCGCAGTTACCTGAGCCGTATTCGCATAAGAATACTGAGATGAGGTCAGGATGAGCGCGTCGACAGCGATTGGCATGGTCAGTGAATCTCTAAGGAACCTGTTGGTAGGAGAGATGGCACTGGGTTCGGCTGTCAATGTGACCATCCTGGCTCCTGATGAAGCAGGTGGTGAAAGGCGCATCAATTTGTTCCTGTATAAGGTGCAAGAAAACCCATTTCTGCGAAATATGGATTGGCAGGTGAAACGGGGTAGCCCGGATCGATTGGTTCCGCCTCCTTTATCACTCAGCCTTTCCTATCTAATGACGGCGTATGCGAAAAATGACCCGCAAACGGGAAACACGACTGCGCATGAAATCCTGGGCGAAGCCATGCGCGTATTCTATGAAAACCCGATCCTTCCCAAGGATTATCTGGTGACAAGGCTTAAAAATTCCCGCGAGCAGGTCAAAATCGTGCAAAACACACTGGACCCTGAGGAACTGAGCCATATATGGAACACCTTTACCCAGCCTTTTCGCCTCTCGGTGCTCTATCAGGTTTCAGTGGTGCAACTGGACATGCTGCCGGAAAGCGAGCAAGTCATGGCCAAGCGGGTTCGGACGATTGGCGTGCCGAATATACGCGCACCCTTCTGTCCGCCTGTGGTGAACGGCATCGAACCCATCAGTGGTGAGGCGGGTGCAGTAATTACCATACAGGGCGAACATCTGACAGGATGGCGGGCCTACGCCACCATGACGGGAGCACAGGTTTTAGACGGGCAAGCGCTTACCGGTGACACGTTTACGATGACAGTTCCAGCCGACCTGACCCAAGGGTTTCATGAAATCAAGGTCGATATCTCGCATCTTTTTAGAAGGACATTTTTCTTTGAGGTCACGCCATGACCGGTCAGCAAAACACCATGACGGAACTCGCCTTTTACCAGGATAACCACGACCATCTGGTGGATGAATTAAGGCGGCTGGATATTCTGATCCAACTGCGCGTTGAGTTATTTCAGCGGAAACTTCAGAAAGCGCAAGAAGCAGTATCATCCCAACCCACGTATATATCGCATGGGGAAGTGGACTGGCTACTCAGTCAAGACGGGGCGTTCGCGCCCGATTATCCTGAAATACAGAAGATCCGCAAGCAACTGGAAGTTATCCAGAAGTATATCAATGCCAAGGTAAGCCGGGCGCTGGAGCAAGGTATCTTTCTGGCGCTGCCCCAATTAGCCCATCTTTTTGGATTATCGCCTTTTGAAATCCAGGCCGTTGTCATTTGTCTGGCTCCGGAGCTGCGGCGCAAATACGACAAGCTTTACGCTTACCTGCAGGACGATATCACCCGGAAAAAACCCAGCGTCGATCTGGTCTTGGACCTGCTTTGTGAGACCGAGGCCGACAAGTGGAACGCCAGAGCCTTTCTCTCCGGGCACGCGCCGCTGATGCGCGCAGGCATCTTACAGAAGACCGATGATCCCCACAGTCCGTCCGGTTCGAGCGGACTGGCCCAGTTTTTAAACCTGGATCATCGTATCCTCGATTTTCTGTTGGGAAGAAACCACATTGATACACAGTTAATCGACCTGGCCAGATTGTACAGTCCATCATCCGCTGTTGATGACTTATTCGTTGATCCGGCGATTACAGCCAAACTGCTACAGCTGACTCAGCGACATTTCGCTGAACAAGCGACTGAAAAGAAAAAATTAGTCTTATATTTTTACGGACCTTACGGTGTCGGCAAACAGGCACTTGCGCTCACCCTGTGCGGGCAGCTAGGCTATGCTATGCTTTCCGTGGATATGGAGTTGCTCCTGAAACACGGGCCGGAGGCAGAAGCGTTACTGAGGCTGGCCTTTCGTGAAGGCTTGTTAATGCAGACCGCGCTTTACTTCCACAATGTGGATGCATTGCTGAAAGAAGACAACAAAGCAATTTTAAAGACCCTCTCCAAAGTAATAGCGGAGTATGCTTCGCTGGTGTTCCTGACGGGAGAAAAGCCTTGGGCACCCAAAGGCTTATTTGAACACGCCTTGTTTCATGCTATTGAACTGTCTATTCCAGATGTGCCTTTATGCAAAGCCGTCTGGGAAAAAGGTTTGCAAAACCAAGTGCCCGAGGCCGAATCTTGGGCTGCACAATTGGCTAGCCAGTTTCGCCTGACCCCCGGACAAATTCAGGATGCTTTTAAGTTTGCAGGGAATGAATGCGCCATGCGGGACGGACAGAAGGGAATCGCTCTTACCGACCTGTATCGAGCCTGCCGTCATCAATCCAACCAAAAACTTAGCGAGTTGGCCGTCAAGATTGAGCCCCGTTATGGGTGGGAAGATCTTGTGCTGCCTGATGATAAGCTAGTGCACCTCAAGGAAATCTGTAGCCAGGTAAAACATCGCTACCGGGTTTTCGGCGAATGGGGCTTCGACAAAAAACTCTCGTATGGCAAGGGGCTGAGCATGCTGTTTTCAGGATCACCTGGTACGGGTAAGACCATGGCCGCTCAAGTCATTGCTGGTGAGTTGCAACTGGATCTCTACAAGATCGATTTGTCTGGAGTGGTCAGCAAATATATCGGTGAAACAGAAAAGAATCTTGCGAAGATATTTCAGGAGGCCGAGACCAGCAATGCCATTCTCTTTTTCGATGAGGCCGATGCCCTGTTTGGTAAACGTACAGAAGTATCGGATGCCCATGATCGGTATGCCAATATAGAAACCAGCTATCTTTTGCAAAAAATGGAAGAGTATGAGGGGGTAGTCATAATGGCTACCAATCTGTGCGAAAACATGGACGATGCCTTCACACGGCGGATCAGATTTATCGTGGAATTTCCTTTCCCCGATGAGGTCAGTCGCTTAAAGATTTGGCAAACTCATATTCCGAAAGAAGCACCACTAAGTGAGCAGATCGATTTTGAATATCTCTCACAAGAACTCAAAATCGCTGGTGGAAGTATTAAGAATATTGTGCTGAACTCGGCCTTCCTGGCTGCCGAAAATGGCGGGGTGATTGGAATGGAGCATGTTTTGAGAGGTGCGAAGCGGGAGTTTGAGAAGATTGGTAAGTTGTGGAACGAGAAAGATGCTCGTCAACCCAGACATGTAAGAAGATGAGATGAGGAAAGTCATATGTTTGCAATAAAAGACTCGAGACAAAAATTCAGGCATTTTGCTTCGTCAAACGAAAAACAGCAGGAAAATTCCGGCGTCGTCCTTCAACAAATGACAAATACTTCCTTGTTTATGCAACGATACCTGGGCAACAGTTACCTGCAATCCAGTGCCGAAAGTCCTAAGGCTTCTAACCAAGCGATAGCTGGGAGTGTTTCTAATATAGGTCTGGTGGTGCAGCTTCAGACTGACCCGACCCGTCCAAAAGAGATGATGGAGGAGCTAAGTAGCCAAGAAGGTGAAGAGTTTGTTGAAGCAGCGGGCGCGAGTGAGGAAATTGAAGATACAGGTGAAGGAGTAGGTAGTATTGAAGAAGGATCACCTTTCGGAGGTTCTGGAATGCCAGAAGAACAGGAAGAAAGTCCTGCATCTTCACCCGTACAAACCAAGCCAGACAATCAATTTATCAGCCAACCTGACATAATTTCACCTGGCGTGGTTCTGAACAGATTGGATAGTGGTTTCCCAATAGACCATAGCGTAAGAACCAGAATGGAAGGATTTTTTGGTGAGAGTTTTAGCAGTGTAAACTTTCATAATGGTCAACAGGCTAATGCACTTGCTGCTTCATTGGGAGCGCAGGCTTTTACAATTGGCAATCATGTCGCTTTTGCGGAAGGGAAATACCAGCCTGATTCAACCGAAGGTAAAAAGTTAATAGCTCATGAGTTAACTCATGTTACTCAACAGAGGCGAGGAATTTCAGGGAACATCTTGCGAGAAGGAATTGGACATTCAGGGGACGAGTTTGAGATGGAAGCCGATCACAAGGCAGAGCAAATGCTGCAACATGAAAATAGTGGATCTACAGTTTTATCTCATCCGAATATTGAGTTACTTCAAGAGAGCCAAGATCAGGGGATTTTTAAGAAGGGCGTGATCCAGTTATTTAGTGGAAGTACGGCTGCAGCTTACGCAAAAAAATGGGCAACGAGCACGAATGAAGCGTATGGCCGGTTCGGTAACGATTGCACTAATTTCGCTTCACAGGCAATGGAAGCTGGAGAGTGGGCGATGATTGTAGGCAGCGGATATTGCGCGGTTAGAACAAAAGATTCCGTCTGGTGGTTTAAGAAGGATGGGTGCGACAGGAAGTGGCCTATCCCTAACGTTCACGCCAGCCATACATGGGGCGGTGCCCAGAACTTTTATAACTTTGTGAAAGCAAGTGGCAGGGGCACCACTGCAAAGGTCGCAGATTTAAACGTGGGCGACGTGTTGCAAATGGATTTTTCTGGCGGCGGGCATATCGGCCACACCATGGTAGTCACCAAGAAAACTAAGACTAACTTGTTCTTCTCTTATCACACTTCGGATCACTTGGATGAACCATTTTGGGGTAAGCGAGGCATCCTTGCTAGAAACCCAGATCCACCCACAAAATATCATGGTTGGAATATTACGTAGTGACTATTCTCGGAGAAGACGCAGGTCAACATATTCAGTCTTGCAATGTCGGCGACCCCAGAGGGATGTGTCATCAAGTTCAATTAAGAGTTCAATCGTTGCCCCGTGTCAATATCGAGGAGAAATTTGTGAGTGAACCCACTGGTCTTACTCAATGCCCGTATGGGTTGCTGGAAGTAATACAAGTCGTAGCAAGCATGATCTTTCACCCCGCCCATAAAGGGAGAATTGAGCACGCTAGTCAAGTCCATTACTATCCACTTCCGCGTCTTAGCACACGATGGGCAGTAGGGGAACAGCGCGCAGCCTACTTGACATACGGTAATCCGGACATAAAAAGTCGGTTATCGGTACGAGCTAAATATTACGGCTGGAGCTACGTGGAGCAATTGGGTGCCGCTCACATATTAACAGTCGGGCCATACCGACTGACAGTAATAACACAGAAATGCACCCGATTTTTGACTATCATGGAATTTATTCTCTCGGAACAACGACCATGATGATTGCCATATGTAAGTACGAAAGAGCATCCTGAAGGGGAGTGTTTATGTTTGCAATGAAAGACACAAGGCAACAATCCAGGCATTTTGCTTCATCGAGCGAAAAACAGCACGAAGGTACTGGTGTTGCACCTCAGACAATAACAAATACTTCTTTGTTTCTGCAGCGATACCTGAGCAACAGTTACCTGCAATCCACTGCTGAAAGTCGTCAGGCTTTAAACGAGGCGAGTGCTCAAAACGTCGTTCCAATCCTCCAGCGCAAATGTTCCTGTGGCGGTTCCTGTGCAAGTTGCGCTGGCAAAGAAGAAGAGATGAGAGAAATACAAACCAAGCTGACGATAGGCGCAGCCAATGATGTTTACGAACAAGAAGCTGACCGGGTGGCAGAACAAGTGATACGGATGCCAGATTCATCTGTACAACCTGAAAATGAGCAATCCAATGCAGGGATCAATATCCGAAGGGTCACATCCAGTGATAACGATACGCTGGATTCTCACCTGGACATCAAGCTCAACCAAAGTGGTGGCCATCATCCCTTGTCACCTTCGACGCGACAGTTTATGGAACCCCGCTTTGGTGTTGATTTTGGCCATGTACGACTGCACACCGATGATCAGTCTCATCAGCTGCATCACAAATCCAAGCGAGGGCTTTCACCTATGGACACCATATTTGGTTGGGGCGAGGAGAAAGTGAACAAGACAAAAATTTAATGGCGCATGAGCTTACGCATGTGGTGCAGCAGAGTGGCGTTGGGCAGCAGTCGTTACAGAAACGCTGCGGCGAGCCCACACCGCCGGTAGAAAACGAGGCTTCCATAAGAAGTGAAATCGTAAGTGCGGCGCGAGCTCAGATTGGCGCGCATTATCTGTGGTCGACAGAGGGGGAAAGGGCGGGGTTGGGTGATGTGGTCATGGATCGAATGTATCAGGGTGTGGCGAAGGTCGCCGGTGGATGTGTCTGCGCCGGGAAGCATGCCCTGCCCGAGGTTAGCGCTCTCCCTCAGATGGAGCAGACAGTTAGCGAAGCGGAGCTTGATTACTATTGCCCTTGGGATTCTTTCCTCAGAACGGAAGGTTCGGGAGACTGTGGAGGAGGATGCGGTACCTCGGCGGGAAGCGGGATATGGGGCGAGTGTTGTATCGGCCGCCGTCATTTCGATTGCAGTGGCTTTGTATATTGGAACTACCACCAAGCCGGCTACGATATTGGTCGAAACACCGTGGGAGGCTATCAGGGTTGTGATCGAAATATCGGCCAGGCAGATCTTCAGGAAGGTGATCTCTGCTATAAGGGTAATCATCACGTTGGCATTTACGCCGGAAACAACGAAATGATAGAGGCAAAGTCACATGCGCATGGCGTCGTCTCATCTCCACTGGACGGTACCTGGACAAGTTTTGGGAGCCTGTTTGGTAAAGACAATCCATAGATTCTGAGAGAAAACATCATGTCCGACGGCTTCCCTAACAAACCCAAAATCCTCCGCGGCGCTTTGGTCGAATACGGCCTGAGCCTGCCGCCGCTGTTTGTGGAGTTTCAATTAAATCCGATTCAACTTACCCGCAATCGGAGCTTGTCCTATTCTGCGCCTAGTAGTCAACAAGCAACAGATCGTTCGCTTAGAGCATTACATCAACGGGAATTTGAGGATAAGGATGATCTTTTGGCCATCCAAGAACTCCAGACTGTCACTATTCAAGAAGAATCCATCGGCTTCGAAATTCGTCTGGACGCCACCGACAAGTTGAACGACGGCGATACTATCACTGAACAGTTCGGCATTGCGCCGCAGCTTGCCACCTTGGAGTTAATGGTTTATCCAAAGAGTGAAAGTCTGATTGGGACAGCTTTGAGCCTCTTATCGCCGAAAGGTTTCAGCTTTACTCGGGGAGCAAATCCCCCACTGATTCTCTTCATCTGGGGGCGCAAACGGGTTCTTCCTGTGAACATCAACAGCCTGAACATCACTGAAACGCAGTACAGTACCGATCTGAATCCTGTCCGTGCCACTGCCACGGTCGGCCTGACTGTTATCGAAGGCAAGAGTACCGCCTATATGTATTCCAAAGCCATGAAAGAAGCCATGTCCGTGTTGAACCTGGCCAACATCACTGATATTGCCGACGTTATAATTCCGGGATAGAGAACATGTTTTCAAAGATCTCACGCTACCGCAAATTGCCCAATGTTGTAACCGTCGACGCTCAAGGCCGGCGCCTGGAGTCGAAGAGCTTACGGCTATTGCCGGAGGTTACCGGTATCTTCCTCCATACCGTGGAGTCGGGGGATCGTTTAGATCATCTCGCCTACAAGTACTACAAACAGCCGAGAAAGTGGTGGCGGATCTGCGACGCCAACCCGGCATTTCCATCACCTCAAGCCCTGTTGGGGAAGGAGCCGATTGTCACCACTAGTTTTCCACTGACGTTTGCCGGCGGAAGTCAGCCACCGTGGGCCGAACTCTTGAAGCAACTTGAACGGAAACTTGGCGTCGAGGGTGTCAAAGTGGTGGATGAGATACGCTTGGTCGCTCAGGAACAGACCATCGGTGGCCAGACAATAAAGGTGAATGTGGAGCGCCATGACTTGGCCGTGACGGTGACCTATAACCGGATGAATATCAGTATTAGCGACTTGGCCGATGTTATGGCAGCTGTGGGCTTTGGCGTGACGCAGCCGGAGAATATCGGCAGGGTCGGAAAGAAGATCATCATTCCACCGGATGTAATCGGGTAAAAGGCCGTTTATGGAGCATGAAAACTTCAAGATCGAGATCGAAGACGAAGAGGTTAGCGACCTCTATCCCGACTTGATCAGTTTAGAAGTGGAGCTGGACGACGAACTCGCCGGCATGTTCAGACTGAACCTTGCACTTCTCCCAGAACAGGACGGTAGCTGGACGCCTCTTGATGACGAGCGCTTGAGGGTTTGGAAGAAAGTGGTTATCACTGCTGGCGTGGAAAGCGATACGCAGGAGCTAATATCCGGCTATATCACCCATGCCAAGCCTGTGTTCGATCCTGATCCAACCCAGTGCGTACTGGAAATCTGGGGCATGGACAGCAGCATACTGATGGATCGCGAGGACAAGTTAAAGGACTGGCCGAACAAGAAAGATAGCGATATTGCTTCCGAGATATTTAATCATTATGGCTTCACGCCTGAAGTAGAGGACACCGAAGTGATTCACGACGAGGCCGTTTCCACAGTAATCCAGCGTGAGACAGACATTCAGTTTCTCAAGCGCCTGGCGCTGATAAATGGATATGAATGTTACGTTGAGGGTACCACCGGTTTCTTCCGTTCCCCGCAATTGGATGCAACGCCGCAGCCGGTGTTGGCCGTCCACTTCGGGAATGAGACCAACGTCAATCGCTTTTCCATTAAGGTTAATGCCATGACGCCAACGAAAGTGGCAATGTTTCAGATAGATCGGATCAATAAGGAGATCCTGGATGCCTCAGCCGAAATGAGTCGTCAGGAAGCCTTGGGCGCCACCGATTCCGCAGGCCTCCTTGCTACCGGAATGGAGCCAGGGCTGGTTATCATAGGGCAAACTGTCACCACCGGCAGCCAGGAAATGACGGCCCTCTGCCAGGGGCTGTTTCACGAGGGAGAGTGGTTTGTGACGGGTGAAGGTGAGATAGCCGCCAATCAATATGGACATGTATTAAAACCCAGGAGTACAGTGACTATCAAAGGTATCGGCGAGACGTACAGCGGGATTTACTACATAACGCACGTAACTCATAGCTTTACCGCAGAGGGTTATACCCAGTATTTTCGGGTCAAACGCAATGCCTTGATGCCCACGGGTTCGGAAGAGTTCTCCGCTTCCACTGGACTGTTTTAGGAGTTACGGATGAGCTTGGAGAGAATTGTCGCCGACCTGGTTCAAAAGATAGAGCAGCGGTTTTATGGAAAATACCGTGGCCTTGTCGTCGATAACGCTGATCCGGAACAGCTTGGCAGACTCAAGCTCAGGGTTCCGAGTGTCTTGGGTAACGACGTTGTCACAGGTTGGTCCATGCCCTGTGTTCCTTATGGCGGCGAAGCCAATCAGGGATTTCTCTTTATTCCTGAAAAAGACGCTGGAGTCTGGGTTGAATTTGAAGAAGGCGACCTGGAATTTCCTATCTGGGTAGGTACATTTTGGAGCAAGCCAGGGGGTAAGAGCGAGCTGCCCAAACCCAACGAGGTAGATGGAACAGAGCAAGGCAGCGTTCAAGATCCGCCGACCCGGAAGATCATCAAGACGAAATGGCATACCATCCAATTCGAGGATAAGGATGATGAAGAAATGATAATGGTTAAGGAAGGAAAAAACGGTCATGTAATCACTCTAAACAAAGAAGGGATCAAAATCACAGACGGGACCAACGGGCATGAGGTTATCCTCGACGATTCAGGTATCACTATCTCCGATGGTGTCAGTAGTGATAACAAAATCATTATGGAACAGAGTGGTCTTACCGTGCAGGATAAGAACGGGAATAAAATAATTCTGGGAGCAGGTGGAATTCAGGTGGGTAGCAGTGGAGCAACAGAACTATTTGTTCTGGGAAACCAACTTATGGCGAACGTATCCAGCTTCCTGATTGCCTTGAGCACGCATACCCATGTAGGCAACCTTGGGGCACCCACTTCTCCCCCTGTAGCGCCCATGAATCTTCAAGTGCCTCTTTCAACAAAGCACAAGGTGGAATAGGAGAGCAATATGGCAATGATAATTGGTTCTGTTAACGCAGATGCTGGCATGAGCCAGGCGATCTTCCAAGTGATGGATAACCAACTTTCACCACCTCGGTATATGTCAATGATTTTGAGACACCCGTTATAAGAATATTAGTGTAGATCGAGTGTACCGTTTTCCTGGTCGTGAGCCTCCTTTACCGTCCGTGGAAGGGGCGGGTTAATCCAAGCGGCTTC
>JAQTMV010000003.1 GCA_028714175.1 Methylococcales bacterium | reverse complement strand
AAGTTGTGTGTCGTTCATGAGAGTTTTCATCCTCCCATCATGAACAGAATCTCGGCTTATTTCAGGCTCATTTCATGTTAGAAAGAACCACCTCCTTCAGGCTCATTTCATATTGGAAGAGACTCTCAGTAGATTCCCCCTAGCCTTTGATATACAATCAACCTGTCTATAAGGCATTTGAATTTCTATGTTAAAGAATCTTTTTATTAAACAATTGTTCAGCAGTTGTCTGGATCTGGCTCCGATTCTTGCCGTTGTTTTGATTTTTCAGGTTCTGATTATTCAACAACCTGTGCCTGATGTTGCCAGTTTAATTATCGGCACACTCTTTGTTATTCTTGGCCTCACGTTGTTTATTCAGGGACTGGAACAAAGCCTGTTCCCGCTGGGCGAAGGCATGGCCTATGCTTTTGCCCGCAAAGGCAGTTTGTTCTGGCTACTGACTTTTGCATTTTGTCTGGGTTTTGGCACCACGGTTGCAGAACCGGCGCTTATTGCAGTTGCTGAAGAAGCTGCAAACATTGCCCGAAAAGGCGGTGTGATTGAACAAACCAATGCAGCCAGGGACAGTTATGCGTTGGGGCTACGCATTACCGTTGCCCTGTCGGTCGGTTTTGCTATTTTAATCGGCGTGTTAAGAATTATCCGTGGCTGGCCATTATATTATTTGATTATCGGCGGTTATTGCTGCGTGATCATCATAACACCGTTCGCACCTGCCGAGATCATCGGCATTGCTTATGATTCAGGAGGCGTCACTACCTCAACTATTACCGTTCCGCTGGTAACTGCATTGGGTGTGGGTTTGGCGACTGCAATCAGGGGCCGTAATCCCATGCTTGACGGCTTTGGTCTTATAGCGTTTGCGTCATTGACGCCAATCATTTTTGTGATGGTTTACGGGATGATCAGATGAGTTACTGGTCGAATCAGTTTGCACTCGTCCTGCTGGCGACCTGCCGAGCTATCTTGCCTATCGCCGCTATTATCATTGGTTTTCAGCTATTGGTAATTCGCAAACCTTTAGCCCATCTCAAAAAAACGCTAATCGGTTTTTTGTATGTGTTACTGGGTATTGCTTTCTTTCTGGAAGGTTTGGAAATGGCGTTATTCCCGCTGGGAAAGCTAATGGCCTCGCAGTTAACCACAGCCGAATTTCTGGGCATTAACCCCGCTGAACAGAACGTAGTCTGGCAAACCTATTACTGGGTCTATGTTTTTGCCGCCAGTATTGGTTTTACCACAGCGTTAGCCGAACCTTCCTTACTCGCGGTTGCCATTAAAGCCGAAGAAATTTCAGGGGGCACTATCCATGTCTGGGGCTTACGCTTTGCGGTTTCCATAGGGGTCGCTTTTGGCTTGGCTTTGGGAACTTTTCGCATTGTCACGGGTACTGAGCTTTATTATTTTATTATCGCAGGCTACATCATTGTCATTGTACAAACCCTGTTCTCGCCTAAAATGATTATTGGGCTGGCTTATGATATCGGCGGGGTAACAACCTCGACGGTTACCGTACCCTTGGTCACGGCATTAGGCTTGGGACTGGCTGAGGCTGTACCGGGTCGAAATCCTTTGCTGGATGGTTTTGGCTTGATCGCTTTTGCCTGCTTATTTCCCATTATTGCTGTACTGTGTTACGCGCAAATTGCACAATGTCGCAGCAAGCGCAATTCATCATCCAAACCCTGAGGAGAACCATGCATTTCAAATTAATTATAGCCTTTGTCGAAGATGATAAAACCGACGTAGTGCTTGATACTGCGCGTAAAAATGGCGCCAAAGGCGCAACGGTCATCAACCACGCGCGTGGCGAAGGGCTGAAACAATCAAAAACCTTTTTTGGCCTGACGCTGGAAACTCAACGCGATGTGCTGTTATTTCTCGTCGAAGAACACCTCAGCAGGCACATCCTGGAAACAATTGCCAAAGTCGCACAATTTGACAGCAGACCCGGCACCGGCATCGCTTTTCAGCTTGATGTTGAAGATGCCATCGGCGTCATGCGTCAGGTTGAAGAATTAACCCATGAACTTGAGGATAAAATATGATAGAGAAGCGCACTGTAATCCGTGTTAAGGATGTCATGAAAACCGATTTCGGTACTATTGACGGCATTGCAACAGTAGCCGAAGCCCTGAAACAAATGAAAATGCTTAAAACGGCTGTTCTTATTGTCAACAAACGCCATGATGATGATGAATACGGTATGCTCACTTCCGGCGATATCGCCCGCCATGTTCTGGCAAAAGATCGCGCGCCGGATCGGGTTAACGTCTATGAAATCATGAACAAACCGGTGATCTCTGTGTATCCCGATATGGACATCCGCTATTGCTCACGTTTATTTGCCAACTATAATCTGGTCAGAGCACCGGTTCTTGAAAACAACAAGGTTGTCGGCATGGTTAGCCCTAATTCACTGGTGCTTGACGGGCTTTATAAAACGTTTCAATAAATGGCATCCTGCCAAAAATAGCAGTACAATTTATCTTGAGCAGAGTAAAGATGTTGAACGAGTGGAAGTCCCGGTTATCAATGTTGTAGTTCTGTGTTAACCGTAAGTTTTTATTTTAGGAGTTTTCAAAATGGCAACAGGCACTGTAAAGTGGTTTAACAACACTAAAGGTTTTGGTTTTATTGCGCCTACTGATGGCGGCGAAGACGTTTTCGTTCATCATTCCGTTATTCAGGGTGAAGGCTTTAAAACTTTGGCTGAAGGCCAAACTGTCAGTTTTGACATCGAATCTGGTCCAAAAGGCTTAACTGCCGTTAATGTTTACCCCAAATAAAGGGAAATCGTTCAGCTTCCAAAAAGGCCCTTGCAAAAAAATGCAAGAGCCTTTTTTTTATTTTCAAATTTTGCAAAAAACTATTTTAAAGGACGGCCCTTAGCGTCTTTATTGATATGGCCGGCAAACAGCAAAACCGCCTCAATAAAACCCCAGAGTGCCCCGTATCCAACCGTTGCAGCGGTCACAGCCAGCTGAACCAAGGCCAGTCCGTAAAATCCCAAATAAAATCGATGCAGTCCTGTAAAGCCTAAAAATAATGCCAACACCGCAGCGACATACTTATATTTAACTGCCTTGGGCGGAGCTAAATAAGCGCCCACCAGGATAATCTTGCGCGCTAGCGTTCCTTCGGCGTCGAAGTTGACGTCATCGCCTTGATCCGGCGGTACTTGCGCTACCCAATCATCCAAATGAAACGTATAGGATTTTTCCTCGCTTTTTACCACCCCGGTTTGGCTATCGGGATCATAACTTTCAATATGTCCAATCATTTATCACTTACCTTAATTCAATCATCCTGTAAGCGTACTGCCAGCACGTCGCAATTAGCATGATGCAGTACGCCGTTTGCAGTCGATCCCAATAGCAAAGCCAATCCATGTCTGCCATGTGAGCCAATTACAATTAAATCCACGTTGTCTTCTTCTGAAACCCTGATTATTTCCGTCTTGGGACTGCCCATTTCCAGCCATATACCCTCTTCAGCGACACCAAGATTTTCAGCCAGTTTTGCCAGCTTTTTTTTTGCCTCGGCCATTAACTCTTTTGTTAAATCCAGATTAAAAGGAACATCCGTTCCAAAGCCTGAGTCGGTAATCGGCATAGTGTCAACGACATGAATTATACTCAACTTTGCCTGATATTTATCAGCCAGGTCCTTCGCCCTTTCTGCCACGGCCTTATCATTTTCGAAAAAGTCCATGGCCAGTAATATATGTTTATAGTTTCTCATAATTTCTCCTATTTAACGCCAGTAACTTCAGGAAACAATAGAGCAATCACCTGATAAGATCCCAGTAGATATAAAAACGCCAGACCTAAGCTAAAAATTAAGCTTTGCTCCAGCGCGTTGCGAAAAATATGCCCGGTCACCGCCCAATACCAGCCGATTACCCCAAGCATTACCAAAAACACCAATAATCCGCCTTGCCCTGTCTCCATCGAGGCAATTGCCGGCAGAGCAAAAAAACTGATCAGCGCATCCGTACCTAACACAGCAGATAAGACTTGATAGAACCGGCCCAGCTTTCGAGCCAGATATAAAATAATCCATATAAATCCAGCCACCAGAAAAATTTCGACGATAACCTGCAATAGCACATTAAGCCAATCGAAGTGAATGCTTAACATTAAAATCCGGATACTTACATAAATGACTAACAATATCCGCAACAGCCACACAGAATACGGCAAATCCTGAGGCCCTTTTTTAAACAGGCAAATATCAAATAAAATTTTTATGATGTCATACATTAGCTTAACCGCTTATATAGTATTTTCCATCCATGTTTCGGCATTTAGAATATATATTCAAAGGCGCAAAGGTTTTGCCTTTTGAACCACCTTGAGCCTTTAACCTTTAACCTTATTAAGCTTTTCTTCAGCTTCCATCCACGCCATTTCTGCGTCATCTAATGCCTTGTCAACCTGTACCTTGCGTTCCAGTGTGTGTTTTAAACGCGCTTTTTCCGTTTCGGCATAAATTTCAGGATCAGCCAATTGATGTTCCAGTTGCCGCTGTTCATTATGATATTTTTCAACGGTAATTTCCGCTTTTTTTAGCGCATCAAACAAAGGCTTGTGTTTTTGCCTGCGTTCCGCATCCAGTTTTCTTTGATCTTTACGCGAGACCGTCGGGGCAATTTCTATAACGGCTTTTTCATCGCCTTTTTTCTGTTCTGCCAACCATAAACGGTAATCGTCAAGATCGCCATCAAAGGTCTGTACTTTGCCACCGGCGACTAATAACAACTGATCTGTAACCGAGCGCAATAAATGCCGGTCATGTGATACCACCACGATGGCGCCCTGGTAGTCCTGCAATGCCACACACAAGGCATGGCGCATGTCCAGATCCAGATGGTTAGTCGGCTCATCCAGCAATAAAAGATTAGGGTTTTGATAAACCAGCAAAGCCAATACTAAACGTGCTTTTTCGCCGCCGGAAAACGGTTTGACGGCATCCAACACCTTGTCGCCGCGAAAATCAAAACCACCTAAAAAATTACGTAAATCTTTTTCAGTTGCCTGTTTGTCTAGCTTTTGTAAATGCGATAACGGGCTCTCGTCAAGCTGCAATTGTTCCAGTTGATGCTGGGCAAAATAGCCGATTTTTAAAGCTTCGGCTTCCTGTCTTTTGCCCGATAACGGCAGCATCACACCCGCCAGGACTTTAATTAAACTGGATTTACCCGCGCCGTTCGGCCCTAATAAACCGATACGATCGCCCGGCGAAATCGATAATCCCGCCTGTTCAATCACTGAGGTTGCCTCATAGCCTATATCTACTTTATCCAGTGTTAATAAAGGATTAGGCATTTTTCCCGGTTTGGCAAAACTGAAATCAAACGGCGAATCAACATGCGCCATCGCAATCAATTCCATGCGTTCCAGAGCCTTGATACGGCTTTGCGCCTGCCGTGCTTTCGTGGCTTGCGCTTTAAACCGGTTTACAAAACTCTGAATATGGGCAATTTCTCGTTGTTGCTTCTGGTAAGCCGATTGTTGCTGCGCCAGTTTCTCGGCACGCATTTTTTCAAATGCGGAATAGTTACCGGTATATAGCTCGGCTTTATTCTGCTCAATATGGACGATATGGTCGGTAATGGTGTCGAGAAAGTCCCGATCATGAGAAATCAACAACAAGGTGCCGGGATATTTGCATAACCAGTCTTGCAGCCAGATAACGGCATCCAGATCCAGATGGTTGGTTGGTTCATCCAGCAACAATACATCGGAACGGCACATCAACGCTTGAGCCAGATTAAGGCGCATACGCCAACCGCCGGAAAACGAACTGACAGCATTATGCTCCTGATCCACGGTAAAGCCCAAGCCGCTCATTAATCGGGATGCTCTGGCTTGCGCCGTATAACCGCCGATGGTATCCAAAGCGGCGTGCAATTCGGCCTGTTTTAAGCCGTTGTCGGTTTGTTCTGCTATGAGTAACTGGTTTTGTAAACGTCTTAATTCCTGGTCGCCATCAATGACATAATCAATCGCAGCACTGGAAACGGCGGGGGTTTCCTGGGCAACGTGAGCGATTTCCAGATTCGGCGGCATCGAAAAATCGCCTTCATCCAAATGCAGTTCATTTTTGACCAACGCAAACAAACTGGATTTACCCGCGCCATTCGCTCCGGTAAAACCGACTTTTTGGCCTTTGTGTATCGTGAAAGAAGAGTTAGTAAACAGTACCTGCGCGCCACGGCGCAGGGCAATATTTTTAAAGTTTAGCATTGAGGATTAAGGTAAGAGGTTCAAGGCAAAAGACAAAAGGCAAAATTACGCTAGCTCGTAGATGGGTAAAGACGGTAGCCGAAACCCATCATAATCAATCACCTATGCGATGGGTTTCACTTCGTGCTTTACAAGTCGCGTTGCTCTACCCATCCTACGCGCTCAACGATCACCGACTAATCGGTCATACTCGCTGTGGTGACCAATCCAAACCACACAATATCCTGACCATCTTCGATGGCAACAGCTCGGTAGTGAATACCAATTCGAGCAGACCAAAACCTTCCGACTTTCTTGAAATGAAGCGAAGGGTGGTAGGGATCACGTTTGAGTATTTTATAATTCTCATCGGCAAGCCGTCGAATATTCTCAGGCAGTACGGCATAAAAACCGCCAAAACTTAGGACTTGCGCGATGTCTCAGAGGTCAGTGCACCGGCCTTCACGAAGATCACGCAGTGCTTCCTCAGCGAGTGCATCAAGACGACCTGCCGCAACATCATCCTCGAATTGTTTATCCCAGGCTTCAGCGTCGAATTCTTGAAACCTATCACGAAAGGCGGAAAGGTCTTCGCGGGAAAGCTTGGCTACAGCAACTTCAATCTCAGAAATCACAGTCATTTCTAGTTACCTTATTAACATTGATTAAACTTTGTACAACAGCTCATTCTATCTGGCTGCTTCATTTTTTCAAAAATTCGATGATATTGCTGTGAATTTTCGAATGAGTCAGGCATTGCGTTTACTCCGACCCCAATTATTCTCGGAACGTTTGAACACCGCAACGATTTACAAAACGTGAGTGACGGGGTGATAAACCATTAGTTATGGTTACTCGCAAAAAATATCCTCCTGTTACAGTTGCCACAGATTCACAAATTATAAATAAATTTAATCTGTGAATTTGTGGCGGTTTATTTTTTGCGAGTTATCTATAGTATTTTTCCGTCCTGAATTTCATTCAAAACTTCGTACAAGACATCTCTTACCTCTTCTATTAGCTCCATTATTTCATCAGATACATTTATTTGTTGAGCGATACTCTGGACGAGAACAAAGGTATTTTGCATGTGATTTAAATTCCTAACACTTTCCCAGCTCATTGCTTCATTAATATGGAACAATAGCTGAGAACAGTCTTTGCTTGTATGTTCTTTGATTACCGCACTCCTCAGCACTTCCCATGCTCCTTGTAAATCGGAGAGTATGGTTTTTTCGTAATGTGTTGGTTCTTGATAAAAGTTCATGGTTTACACATGTATTTTCAAATGTCTCCGGTAGAGAGAATGCTTTATACCACCGAGGCTGTTCGTCCTTCGGTAAGTTGGTTCCTCCGATCACTGCTCATGCGGCTTTGTAATTATAGTGCATCATTGTCTCGCCGCCCAACGACACCGCTAAGCGGCGCGCAGTGCTTAAGCGTATGGTTTAGGGGCGGCTTGCAAAGGCTAAACCCTCTTTAAGTAGGTTACGAAGCGAGCTTGCCAGCCAAGCAAACAGCGCCTCAAGGTGTGATACGTCGGCCTCAAAGACTGGCGTGCTTGACGTGGCCGCAAATTGCAGTGCCTTCGCGGGCGGTGGCTCAGCACCAACGGCACCATGAACGATGCGCGGTAAATTGGAACGATGGGCCATTCGGTTGCGCAGATCTACCCAAAGAGCCCACTCCGTTGAACTGGTGAGCACGTCGAGCGTGGTAACCAACGCTCGTGCCTCAGCGTGCTTCGACAAACTATTTTTGAGCCGAGTGGGATTGCAACTTCGTTGCTCGCGTTCTCCGAATGGCAGACCGAGCAACGTTGGGTGACTAGCCAAAGCATTGAGTGCATAGCAAGTACTCTCGATGCATGAAACGCCAGCGGTGAACATTCCGAAAAGGGCGCGCTCGCGCAGGTACATCTCCTCGAACGAGACGTTCGCGCCATGTATTTTCCAGGAATCGATGTACTTGTGCATATCCTCGTGGCAACCCCTGAACCGCCAGCCGATGAGATTCGATGCGCCTCCGAGTTCGTTCCACGCGTCTGACTTTATCGGCGTCAACACGATGCTTCGGGCCGCTGTCATAAATGCGACCATCACATCGGCGGGGAAGCTGTCAGGCAGCTCGAGCTGGTGCTCAGTGCTAAAGACCATGATTCGCAGCCCCTAACGTGATATATTCGACATCAGTTGTCGGATAAAAAAACCATTTTGTCGGATATTCATCATATTGTTATCCAATTGATTGTTTTTTATTAGAATAAGTGTAAATTAACCGGACATAACGTATATATAAATGCGGCACCATAGCGTGTATTCATCGGATCGTTTATCGAAGCCGGTCGGGGTTTGCAATCCGACCGGAACGTTTGAACGCCGCAACGATTAACAAAACGTCAGTGACAGGGTTGCAAACCCCGTCACGCTTCAGCTCATCTAACGCATTATTTTGACGCGATTTACCTTTAAAAACGATGCGCAATACCCGCAGCTTTCATAATGCTATTGGCTGTGTGCCGTGATTTACAAGCATGATTTACGGTTACAGATACGCCTTTTTCCGATGCCTAGATTTCATGCGAACCTTTTCCAGTGCGAACTAATTTATATCCGTGTTTAAGCAATTGCTCTTTGACCAGTTTTTCATAACCATTCACACAGCAACGGGAGGCTGAAAAAACGATAAATGCGTTAGGGCTTTTACGCGCAACTTTGGTTTATCCAGCGTCAGTAATTCAGGCACTAAGTCCCACACTTCTTTTTCCAACTCGTCTAAAGTTTCCGCTTCGACAACCAATCCTTTTAAATCAGGGCTGGTTGCGACATAAACATTCGCTTCGTTATCGTGGATAATTTCAACTTTAATTAAAAGCGGCACGCCCATTTCTGCGAAAAATGTTGCACAAGGCCAGCCTAAACGATACATGATGTTCTCCTAAATATGTTTTTTCAGTCCACGCCTACACTACGATGATTTATTTATAAATATCCTTACGGTGTCCAATCTCCAGCACCATGATAATTAACTCGCTGTTATATATTTGGCAGACTAAACGGTAATCACCAACGCGATATCTCCATAATCCTTTCAAGTTTCCCTGTAATGATTTGCCCATTGCTCTCGGATTATCAAGGTTTGCCAAGGTGGCTTTTATAAATTGCCTGATCCGTAACTGTTCCGGCTTGTTGATTTTTTCCAATGTTTTTAATGCGGTTTCTGATAATCTAACCGTCCATTGCATTCAATCTGGCCTCCATTTCAGCAATAGAGTAGGTTTTTTCTTGACCTGAATTTATCCTATTCAACACGGCATTGGCGGCGATAATGTCCTGTAAATCTTCTAATACCGCCTCGTAGTCGCTGGCATCATCCATAATAATGACTTTGATTGCTTTACCATTCAAATCGTACTGTTCAATCGGTAGGTCGATAACGCCATCATGGGCAATGGTGTCAAATGTAAGTGTTGTCATTGTTTCGCCTGTTTTTGTTGATTTAGCCCAAACTATTATACTAAAGCAAGAGTCGTGTTGGACAACGCTTTTCTGCCCACCTTTTATACCTTATTCTGGTGGGCAAAAAAGCCTGACTACAGCCCATAGGGTGGAAACGAGTGCAAAGAACCAGCGATGTTTTCACCTTTCACCTTGTTACGCAAACCTCTCAATCATCTTTTCCGCCTGTTCAGCAAACTGCTCAAGATTACCCTTTTTTACCTTATCCACCGGAATAACCAGTGCAGTGCTCAAATCAATATAGATATAAACATAGCGTTTGCCATATTCCACTCTGACCAAATCCGCCCACGCCATTTTATGTTTGCCGCTGGGCGATTTTTCCAGCAGATAAGTGGGATTTGCAGGGTCTATGCTCAAGGTATAAGTACCGAACAAATTGCTTTTTTCTTTATGGGTATAGTTTTTAAGGATTTGCCGGCGCAAATCCAGCATCATAATTTTTGGTGACAACAGCGCCCACAGAATAGCCATAGCCAGGATGTAGCCAGATGATTTCATATCACCATAATAAAAATAATAAAAACCGCCGATAATCCCCATGACGCCCGGTACTATCCAGCGGTTTTTTTGTATATTGTGCTGTATTTCATCATTTCTCATGAACTGTATTTCGTTAAAATGGATCAAATCTTCTTCGCCAAACTCGTATTCTATTTCAAACATATTCTTAATCTTTTTGAGGTTTAAAAGGTCTAGTGCATTTTTATTTTGGTATAAACACTGCGTCTAAAGGCGTTGGAAAGCGTCAGCATCGCCGTTCTAAAATAGCCATGGATTGCGACCTGATGCATCTTGTAAAGAGATAAATAAACCACTTTGGCAATAAATCCGCCGATACTCACTGTACCCATCAAATGGCCCATCAAATTACCGACGGTGGTGTATTTACCCAGTGAAACCAGTGAACCGTAATCACGATAAACGAAATTAACCAGATGGCGTTCGTTTAAGCGATTAACAATGGATTTGCACAAAGTTGATGCCTGTTGATGTGCCGCTTGCGCTCTGGGAGGGACATTGCCGGTATGATTTTGCCAAACACAAGCTGCGCAATCGCCCATTGCAAATATGTCACCGTCATTGGTTTTTAATGCACTATCTACGAGCAACTGATTGATGTGATTAGTTTCCAGCCCATCCAGATTTTTCATCCAATCCGGCGCCTTAATACCCGCCGCCCAGACTTTCAGGTCGGCTTCGATGAATTCACCGTCATGGGTCGTGATGCCTTCTTTGGTAATTTCGGTGACGCGTCTGCCCATTTTAAGGTCAACGCCCAAGCTAACGAGTTGCTGCTGTGTCGCGGTGGCCAACTTGATTGGCAAAGCCGGTAACAATTGCGTTGCCGCCTCAATAATTGTCAGTTTTACGGTGCTCTTCTCATTCAATCCATAAATCGACAGCACATTGGTTACTTCGTGCAATTGTGCTGCCAACTCCACACCGGTAGCCCCGGCTCCAACAATGGCGATAGACAAAGGCTTGACAGTAGCGCTGTCTTTACCTATATAGCTTTTCAGATAGGATTCAAACAATTGCTTTTGAAATTTAAAAGCCTGCGCAGTAGTATCCAGAAACAGGCAATGTTCCGCAACGCCCTTGATATTAAAAGTATTACTGACGCTGCCAACTGACATGACCAGGGTGTCATAACCAAAAGTGCGTCCAGGGATAAGCTCTTCGCCGCTATCACTCAACGTCGGACTGACATAAATTTCCTTTTTCTTTCTATCCAGACCTTCCATTTTGCCTAATCTGAAACGGAAATGATTGCGATACCCCTGGGGCAGATATTCAACTTGTTCGGATTCATCCAGCGTCCCTGCGGCCACTTCATGCAGCAACGGTTTCCAGATATGAGTCGATGTCGCATCAATCAACGTGACTTCAGCCAGCCCTTTTTTGCCCAATTTACGGCCTAACCGGGTAGCCAGTTCAAGACCCGCCGCACCGCCGCCAACAATCACTATTTTATGTATTTTGCTATTATTATCAGCCACTGCCATCCCCTTATTCAAAAATATGTTTGTTTACTATAGAAACTGTGAACGTATTACGACTAGCTACCCAAGGAAAAGGGGCTAAACTGTAAATCTCTATCGCATTATATCTAATCGGCGCTTCAGTGACTGATTTGGCTAACAATTAATTGGTAACTGATATTACGCAATAGCCACTAAAATTTAGCGCAAAGCATCTGTAGGGTATTTGCACAACAATTTTCGGATGATGGGGTAAATCTTGTTAGCGAGGTGACGCTGAAAAAAAAGCAGTTACAAACCACAAGAACAAGGTAAAGGTGATGTGTAACTGCTTTTTCCAGGATGATGGCAGAGGCAAAAAGTTTCTCTGCAATTGATCGGGGACACTGAACCCGGTAGTTTCTGTATACTAAATCCCAAAGTTTCGGCAAGTGTCGCAGCTTAATCGGATAGCCGGCTATTGAGCCGGCATTTTATAAGAATTATTTTTATTGCCCGCACGCTAATCCATCCGGTTAATTAAAATCAAGCGGCCTGAACGGGAATGGAGGAAGCGGAACGCAATACTTCGTTCTTTTCATTGAAATAAACCAGCGTAGGCTTGTGGCTTTCTGCCTCTTTTTGATCTAAAATAATATAGGTGCAAACAATAATCAGATCGCCCGGACACGCCAGACGTGCCGCTGCACCGTTTACGGAGAAAATACCGGAACCGGCTTCCGCACGAATAGCATAAGTTGTAAAACGCGCACCGTTGTTGATATTATAAATCTGAATCTGCTCGTATTCTTTAATGCCTGATAGATCAAGAATAGTGCTGTCAATTGCGCAAGAACCCTCATAGCCCAATTCTGAACGAGTCACTATGGCTCGGTGTAACTTCGCTTTAAGCATCGTAATTTGCATAATAAAACACTGTAAATACGTTTAAAAACTGGACATTATCCATTAATTGCAGCAGTCCATCAACTTTTTACATCTCCGGCATTAACTTGTTTATGAACAGATTCTGAGCGCAATCGCTGCGTTTCTTGCACCCTGAACCTTATACTTCTTTCCTTAAGTTTTGCTTATCTGGAAAAATAAATATTATCAATCAAGCGGGTTTTGCCCAGCTTCGCCGCCGCCAATAAAACTAAATCCGCATCCTCTACAGTTGCCTTTATTAAATCATTACTACGGCACACGCAAAAATAATCCGGCTGAAAGCCTTCTTTTTGTAAAAACAATATTGCCTGTTGCTCTATGTCCGCATAGGACTGACCGCCCGCCAGGACTGCATCACGCGCTACACATAAGGACTGATACAACTTGGGCGCCACACTCTTTTCAGCGCCCGTCAAATAACCATTCCTCGAACTCATGGCCAAACCATTAGACTCTCTGACCGTATCCACACCTATTATTTCAACAGGTATATTCAAATCCCTGACCATCGTTCGAATTACTACCAACTGTTGAAAATCTTTTAGACCAAATAAAGCGGCATCCGGTTGCACTATATTAAATAATTTACAAACTACTGTTGCAACGCCGCTAAAATGCCCGGGTCTGGACGCGCCGCAATACAAATCAGACAACTCCGTTACGGTAACCACCGTTTTCGCATCAGGCGCGTAAATTTCTCCAACAGCGGGTAAAAATAACAAATCCGTGTTAGCGGCATCAAGTATTTCCCGGTCTTCACGTTCGGTACGCGGATAAACCTCGAAATCTTCCCCGATCCCGAATTGAGCAGGATTGACGAAGATGCTTACAATGACGCGATCTGCTGTTTTTTTCGCCTCATTGACCAATTGCAGATGCCCGGCGTGCAAATTACCCATGGTCGGCACAAAAGCAACGTTTTCACCCGCTAAACGCCATGTTCTAATGACCTCGCGCAATTCTGACACTGTATTAACGATTTGCATTCGATTTAAAAGCTCTGTGCAGGAGTTGGAAACTGTGCCTGCTTGACGGCCTGATGATAAGCATGAATTGCGTCTTCAATAGTTGCGGCATCCTGCATGAAATTCCTGGTAAAACGGGGGCGCTTGACTATGCCGATATTAAGCATGTCATAAAGTACCAGAACCTGTCCATCACAATCGACACCCGCGCCAATACCGATAACAGGAATTGCCAGCTGAACGCTGATTTCCTTGGCGAGCGCAGCAGGAACACACTCCAATACTAACAGCCCTGCCCCCGATTGTTGCAGCTGATGAGCATCGGCAATTATTTTTTCCGCCGCAGCTGGTTCTTTGCCCTGAACCTTATAACTGCCCAATTGATTAATTGATTGCGGTAACAACCCTAAATGTCCACAGACGGGAATACCCTGATCGACAAGAAAACTGATAATATCGGCATGAGCGCCTTCCAATTTTACCATTTGTGCACCGCCGATCTGCATTAACTTGGCGGCATTCTTGGCGGCAGCTTCTGGCGTTGCGTAGCTCATAAACGGCAAATCGGCGATGACAAACGCCCGTCTCCGCGCTTTGCTGACGCACCGGGTATGATAAACCATGTCATTGACCGTAACGGGGAGGGTTGTCTTATGACCCTGAACAACCATCCCCAGAGAATCCCCGACCAGCAACATATCAATGCCTGCCTTATCGATTAACGCGCTGAAACTGGCATCGTAAGCGGTTAAACAGCTGATTTTTTCGCCGCGCTTTTTCATTGAAGCCAGGTCATTAACTGTCAACGGCTTTACTGTGGAATCGCAAATATCCGGGCTCATATCAATCCAGCCGTTTCAGTCGAGCCAATGGACACGCTGCAACCAGATCGGCAATGGGGCCCTTGCCAGGCACAACGAGTCGAGGCGCAATTTCAAACAGAGGGTATAAAACAAAAGATCTTTCGGCCAAGCCTTTATGGGGCACGGTTAAATCAGGCAGGTCAAGCTTCTGATCGCCATATATCAAGACATCCAAATCCAGTGTTCTCGGCCCCCATTGTTCACCTGTTCTTACCCGCCCATGATTGTTTTCGATGCCTTGCAGACATCGCAACAAAGCCATCGGCGACAAATCCGTTGCTATTGCCATAACCGCATTAATATAGTCGGGCTGATCCTGCGGACCCATAGGTGCACTCCGGTACAGGCTGGAAAACCCCAGCTCCTGCACGCCGGCCTGTGCGGCTATTGCAGTACGTGCCGATTGGATTTGTGCGACGGGCGCTGCAAGATTGCTGCCCAAGCCTATATAAGCAATGATTGGGGCAATTTTCAAATGATCCATAGTTGATTCAAAATAGGCGAAGGAAGCAAGGCGATTGCATTAAAACAAACACTTTCGCATTCCGTCTTAATCTGTTCCAGTCGCATCATCGCTAACCTTTTTACGATAGGCCTTTTTACGCCCTGACTTGTTATTTTGGGCTTTGCGCGGAGGTTGCGTCATTTTTCTTTGTTCGGCTGCACTGGCCTCCTGATATTTGGCCCACCACTGCGCTAATTCAGGGTCAGCGCCACCGGTCTCGGAACGCAATAACAGAAAATCATAACCCGCCCTAAAACGCGGATGAGCAATCAAACGGCTGGGCCTGGTACCGTAGCGGACATTAAATTTGGGTTGCAAACTCCAGACCTCGCGCATAGCCATCGTGATATGACGAGGCAAAGAGGTACTTTTAATCTGTCTGGCAATAACTTCATTGGCTGCATCCTGGTAAGCCACGAATTCAGCAATTCCATGTGCCATCTTGTCTTTAGCACAAATCTGTACTGGTTCCCATAAAAATGCCGCAAATAAAAAATAAGCGGTAACGGTTTTACCCTCAGCTATTCTACTGTCTGAATTTTCCAGGGCTTTAATCAGCAGTAATCGGGGGAATCCGCTTTCTTCAACAGCCAGGCTGCTTTCTGTGGCCGGAAACAGCACCTGGAAAAGCCCATAATGCCGCAGCATTTCAAACGATTGCAGGGCGTAGCCGGATAAAAATAATTTTAGAACTTCATCATAAAGCCGGGCAGCCGGTATGCTGGATAACAACTCAGCGGCATTGTGCATTGATTTTTCACAATCAGGATGCAGCTTGAATCCAAGTTTGACAGCAAAACGGACTGCCCGGAGCATGCGCACGGGATCTTCACGGAAACGCGTTTCAGGATCACCGATAAGTCTGAGTGTTCCGTTTTTAAGGTCAGCCATACCATCGGCATAATCCACTACCGAAAAGTCCTTGATATTGTAATAAAGCGCATTGACGGTAAAATCTCTGCGCCATACATCTTCCTCAATTGTGCCGTAGACATTATCACGCAATAAACGTCCCTCATTATTGAGGACTTGTTTGTCGTTTTTAGCTTCCCCCGCACCCCGAAAAGTTGCAACTTCAATCACTTCCCGCCCAAAATGCACATGTGCCAGACGAAACCTGCGCCCAATCAAGCGGCAATTGCGGAATACTTTTTTGACTTGTTCAGGATCTGCGTTGGTTGCTATATCAAAATCATTGGGTTCACGACCAAGCAACAAATCACGCACACAGCCACCGACAAGATAGGCATCGAAACCCTCTTTTTGCAGCCTGTTTAAAACCTTCAGCGCATTGTCACTGATCTGGGATCGTGAAATATTATGCTCCAAACGCGAGTATATTCTGGCCCGCTCTACAACCGGTTCAGTTTCATTTCTGACTGAAGTAATCAATTTTTTAAAAAAGTTTATAATGGCCTTTAACCCTGTTTGTTTTTTTATTTATGGCAATCTTATCATTTGCCCTATTCTATCCCACAATCAATCTTCTTTTCTTTTACATTACCCTTTTGAATATAGTAAAATCATTGTACTGACTTTTACAAGCACGCACTGCACATTTAACCAGTCTAAAAGATCAGACAACCATTTTATAAACATTCGCAGCATCCATTTGCGTATTTGACGGTATTGTTATGTTCAAAAAGATTATTAATGGCTTCATTGACCACCCCCTGTTAACCAGCCTTTTTGTTGCAGATTTCGGTATTCTTCTGTTCCATAGACCGCCATTCCTGTTTTCCCTGATCATGCTGGGAGGACTGATGGTGATGTGCATGTATTTTGGTCAAAAATTGGCTTTATTCAAAGTTTGATTGTCTCTGAAAACCAATAAATTGCTAAAACCAGGCCATGATATAAAGTCCACACCTGGTTTTTTACGCCGTCTGGCAGCACAAATTTATGATTTTTTCCTGTTAATCGCCCTGTTATTTTTCGCAACTGCCCTGTTACTTCCGTTCACGGCAGGTGAAGCGGTCACCACCCAGCAAACCTTGATTTACCGCGTTTATTTGACGATAATCAGCTTCTTTTTTTACGGCTGGTTCTGGACGCATGGCGGACAAACATTAGGTTTACGCGCATGGAAAATAAAAGTGCTTACCCTTGAGCAAAAACCCATCAGCTGGACACAAGCCTTGTTACGCTTTGCTACCGCTATAGTCTCCTTGGTCTTTTGCGGACTTGGCTTCTTGTGGATCTTTATCGACAAAAACAAACGCAGCTGGCATGACCATTTATCCAAAACAGCTATATTTTTTGAAGACAGGGCAACAAATCAAGACTAAATTATACATTCGACTTCGTCACAAAATCCTTCCTTTGTGTTATAAAACACAGCAAAGCAGCCATGAATCCTGATAACACTATGACCAATTCCTTATTGAGCAACGCCAAGCTACCCTTGTTTTCACAAATAAAGCCGGAGCATGTTGAACCCGCTATCACTCAGCTATTAGATGAAGCGCGCGCCGTTGTCGAACAGCAACTGCTCACAAATACAGAATACACATGGGAAAATCTGATTGAACCGCTGGAGAATGCTGAAGACAGGCTTAATAAAGCCTGGTCTCCGGTCAGTCATCTCAATTCCGTGGTTAACAGCGATGAGTTACGAGCTGCCTATAATGCATGTCTCCCTAAACTCAGTGCATACGCCACTGAAATGGGTCAAAACGAACAACTGTTCAAAGCCTATCAAAGTATCGCCAAGAGTGATGAATTTGCAACACTGGATGCTGCTCAACATAAAATTATCCATAACGCCTTAAGAGACTTCAAATTATCGGGTGTTGATCTGGATAATGAGAAAAAACAGCGTTACAAGGAAATCAGCCAGCAACTATCCAGTCTTTGCAGCAAGTATGAAGAAAATCTGCTGGATGCGACCCATGCCTGGACAAAACACTTCAGCAATGTGCTGGATTTGGCAGGATTGCCGGAATCCGCGCTGGCTCAGGCCAGACAAACGGCGGAAAGCCAGGGTAAAGACGGATGGATGATTACGCTGCAGTTTCCATCCTATCACGCCGTAATGACTTACGCCGATGACGGGGCATTGCGCCGCGAACACTATGAAGCCTTTTCAACCCGCGCTTCAGATCAAGGCCCCCAGGCAGGCCAGTGGGATAACAGTCTAATCATGGAACAAATCCTCGCCTTACGCCATGAAAAAGCCCAGCTATTAAATTTCAACAATTACGCTGAGCTGTCCCTTGCTACCAAAATGGCCAACAAGCCCGATGATGTCATGCATTTTCTGGAAGATTTAGCCGACAGATCCTGGCGGCATGCCCGCAAGGATTTGGCAGAGCTGCGCGATTTTGCCCAACAACACTACGGTATTAGTGATCTTCAATCCTGGGATTTGGGCTATTACTCGGAGAAAATGCGCCAGCATTATTACCAGCTTTCACAGGAAGAAGTTAAAGCCTATTTTCCCATCACCCGCGTTTTACCTGGCCTGTTTGCCATTGTAGATAAACTATACGGATTAAGTATAAGCGGGATAGATGATTTTGACAGCTGGCATCCCGATGTACGTTTTTTTCAGATATGTGACGAGGCCGGCCAGCTTCGCGGCCAGTTTTATACCGATCTTTATGCCCGCCCCAAAAAACGCGGCGGCGCCTGGATGGATGACTGTGTAGGCCGAAAAAAAACCGATGACACCATTCAAACCCCGGTCGCTTACCTGACCTGCAACTTTACCCCGCCAACCGGAAATGATCCTGCCTTGCTGACGCATGACGAGGTCATCACGCTCTTTCATGAATTCGGTCATGGCTTGCACCACATGCTCACCAAGGTTGACCATCTGGGCGTTTCCGGCATTAACGGTGTGGAATGGGATGCGGTCGAACTGCCCAGTCAATTCATGGAAAACTGGTGCTGGGAACAGGATGCGCTAGCGCTGATTTCAGGCCATTATAAAACCGGTGAAACACTACCCGACGCACTATTCAACAAAATGCTGGCTGCGAAAAACTTTCAGGCGGGCATGATCATGGTAAGACAACTGGAATTCAGCCTGTTTGATTTTAGAATTCATCAGGATTATGATTCAGAAAAAGGCAGTCGCATCTATGAAATTCTGGAGCAGGTCAGAGCCCAGGTTGCCGTTGTTCAACCGCCCAAATTCAACCGCTTTGCCCATAGTTTTTCACATATTTTTGCCGGCGGGTATGCGGCCGGGTATTACAGCTACAAATGGGCGGAAGTCTTGTCCAGTGACGCTTTTTCCTTATTTGAAGAAAAAGGCATTTTTGACCGGGAAACCGGTAAAGCGTTTTTGACGAATATTCTTGAACAAGGCGGCAGTCAGGATGCAATGGACTTGTTTGTCAAGTTTCGCGGCCGTAAACCGACAATTGACGCGCTCTTAAGACATAACGGCATCACTTAATGAAATACCGGGATTTGCGTGATTTTATCAAGCAACTGGAAAAACAGGGCGAGCTGAAACGAGTTACCATTCCTGTTGATCCCTATCTGGAAATAACGGAAATTTGTGACCGCACTTTAAAACAAGGCGGCCCTGCACTGCTGTTTGAAAATCCGACAGGCTACAACATTCCGGTATTAGCCAATTTGTTTGGTACGCCGCACCGTGTCGCAATGGGCATGGGGGCCGAATCAGTAACTGAATTGCGTGGTATTGGTGAATTGCTGGCGACTTTAAAAGAACCGGAACCACCCAAAGGCATGAAAGATGCCTGGGAAAAGTTTCCTGTCTACAAGCAAGTGCTGAATATGGCGCCGAAACTGGTTTCATCACCGCCTTGCCAGGAACTGGTTCGTGAAGGCGATGAGATTGATTTGAGCGTTTACCCTATTCAGACCTGCTGGCCGGAAGATGCTGCCCCTTTAATTACCTGGCCTCTGGTAATCACCAAAGGCCCTAACAAAGATCGGCAAAATCTGGGTATTTATCGCCAGCAAGTCATTGGCAAAAACAAAGTCATCATGCGCTGGCTGACTCATCGGGGCGGCGCCTTGGATTTTAAGGAATGGCAAAAAGCCTATCCCGGCAAGCCTTTCCCTGTATCGGTTGCCCTGGGTGCAGACCCTGCAACGATACTTGCCGCCGTCACGCCCGTTCCCGATACGCTGTCTGAATACGCCTTTGCCGGCTTGTTGCGTGGCAGTAAAACCGAAGTGGCCAACTGCCTTATTAATGATTTACATGTACCCGCCAGTGCCGAAATAGTCCTGGAAGGCTTTATTTATCCCGATGAAACCGCCTGGGAAGGGCCGTTTGGCGATCATACCGGCTATTACAATGAAGTCGATGAATTTCCGGTGTTCACGATAGAACGAATCACCCAACGCCAGGCGCCCATTTATCACAGCACGTTTACCGGTAGACCTCCGGATGAACCCGCTGTCCTGGGCGTTGCTTTAAATGAGGTCTTCGTGCCCATTTTACAAAAACAATTCCCCGAAATTGTCGATTTTTACCTGCCACCTGAAGGCTGCTCTTATCGCATGGCCGTCATCAGCATGAAAAAGCAATATGCAGGTCATGCCAAGCGCGTGATGCTGGGAACGTGGTCGTACCTGCGGCAATTCATGTACACCAAGTTTGTCATCGTCGTCGATGATGATGTCAATGTCCGCAACTGGGAGGATGTCATCTGGGCAATCACCACGCGCATGGATCCCGCCAGAGATTTAACCATCCTGGAAAACACGCCGATAGATTATCTTGATTTTGCCTCCCCGGTTTCCGGACTGGGCTCCAAAGTGGGCTTTGATGCCACCAATAAATGGCCCGGGGAAACCACCAGGGAATGGGGCAAACCTATTGTCATGTCGCCGGAAATAATTAAAAAAGTGGATTCAATCTGGGATTCCTTGTTTGTGTTGCATTGATTAAGGCTTCAAAATGCTTTTTATGATATTCTTTTGGCATCAACTCAACAGGGATCTTAGCGCAAGATGAAGTTAGCACACTCGGCGGTTTTACTGAAAGAGACAGAAACTGCCGCAGCCAATGACAGTTCGGCTTTCATAGAGCGTGTGAGACCGGATGTCGGTATTTCCGAGCCGGTATACAAGCAGCTGTTACGGCGTATTACCGAAATGATTCAGTCCGGTGAAATTGCCGATGGCTTTAGCTTGCCTTCTGAACGGGCCTTGGCACAAGCCCTTGACCTCAGCCGTACCACGGTACGGCGCTGTTACGAGGAACTACGCTCCCAAGACCATGTCGAAATGCATGGCCGGGCAGGGGTCAAGATCAAAGCTCCGTCAAGGATCAACCCGGAACTGGGCAAGCTCAAAGGCTTTACCGAGGAAATGCATGAACTCGGCATGATGCCTTCCACCCGAATTTTGGAACGCAATATCGTGCATAACCGTACCATTGCTTCCCTGTTCAATCGCCCTGCATCAACGCGTTTTCTGCGGCTGGTGCGTCTGCGCCTGGGCGATGATATGCCGCTAACTCGCGAAGTGGCATGGTATGACCTTGCAGCCGCACCTGCACTGGCGGATTGGGATGCTTCCGTCGGCTCTGCCTACCAATTTCTCGAGCAGCAATGTTGCCTGACACTGTCTTATGGAGAACAGACCGTCGAGGCCGTAATGAGTAATGACGAAGAAGCTGCCGTGTTTGGATTTGAGGAACCCGGCCCCTGCCTGCTCCTCAAGCGTAAAACCTACGCCACTACCGGGCAGATTGTGGAATACGTGGAAGGCACGTTTCGTGGCGATGCCTATACTTACCGCATTACTCTCAAGATGAACCCATACCGCTGATATCAGACATCGGTATATTTTAGGTTCCTACAAACCGGGTAATCTCAGTCAAAGTAGGCAGCGCCTGCAAAACACCTCGATGGGCCGCAACCCATGCACCACAAGCGCTCGCTAATATCAATGCATCCGGCAGGCTATCTCCCTGCACCAACGCGGTTGCCAGACCCGCGCAAAATGCATCCCCCGCACCCGTCGCATCCACTGATGCAACCACCCATGCCGGCTGATATATAACCGTTCTGTGATTTAAAGCAACACAGCCCTGTTCTCCCAGTGTGACGACCAGCAGTTCACCCCGCCAAGCGCTGCGTTCTGCCCATGCAGGCAAACCGGAAACCCAATATTCCGGCGATAAATCTGCACCGGCCGATAGTCCGAACAACGACGCCGCTTCGGTTTCATTCGCTACCAAAATATTCGTCAATGCTAACAATTCCATGCCAGGCGCACGCCATGGCGAGGGGTTTAACAGCGTGCGGATACCCAGTTTTCGTGCATGACTAAAGGCCGCCAAAATAGGAGTTTCCTGGATTTCGAATTGAGCGCAAACCAAATCGGCCGCCCCTATTGCAACCGCCGTCTGAGCTACATGAGAGGCATCCAGCAAGAAATTTGCCCCCGGATACACGGCCAGGAAGTTCTCCCCTCCGGGTGCAATAAAGCCCACACCAAAACCGGATTGTTCGCTTTTCCTGATAACCCAGCGAGTGTCTACCCCTTCTGCTTTAAGAAATTTCAGCAAGGAGTCAGCTGCGCTATCCATACCCACGGACATCAATGTATCTACGTGTATGCCCAATCTATGTATTCCCACTGCCAGGTTCAAGCCCTTGCCGCCATGTTCTGTCCACATCGCCTGGGCGCTGAGTGATTCACCGGCTGCAGGCAAATTTTCGACACACAGACAGTTGGCATTCACGTAGCTGCCCAAAACAAATATGCGCATAAAAATTATTCCCGTATAAAAATCAAGATGAATTGTAAATTGAAAACAAGTTTGTGGATTGAATGGGAAAGTTTACTGGTATTTTAAGGCATATTATGGTATCTTTTTGGTGTAATTGAAGTTCTCTCTCCAACGAAGGAGTACGGGAAGTGTAGCCTTAACGGAAAAGTGTAAGATGACCCCCGCAACGCCGTAGGGGTTGGGTGTTTTGACGAAGTTGGAGCGCTTGCGGAAGCGTAATCAAAATACAAGACCATCCAACACCGCGTGAAGTCATTAATGCACACAACACACCGAACTAATTTATGAACTGAAAAAGGAGAATACCAATGTTTTATTCCCATAAACCGAATTTAGAAACCCTGTTTATCTTCGCCCTGTTTTTGCTTCCGATTACCAAGGCAGCATCCGATGAACTGCCCCAGCAGCAAACCCAGATGATGGAGGCCAATGGAAAAATTGCAGCATTAGCAGCAGATCAACAGAGAACAGCCAGAACGATTGGCACTTTGCAAACCAGCTTGAATGCAGCTCATCAAGAAATCAGGGACTTGAGGATTAAGCACCAGCAATTAGTTGAAGCTAATGCAGAAACCCTGCGAACGGCCAACGGTCACGGTCGTGGGGGCCGATAAGAAATCTGCAATCAAAAACATGAAATTCGCGAAAAAAGAAGTACCTGCAAAACTTCTGGTAACCGCCCTTCGAACTGAGCCCTCCGGAGCGTAGTCGAAGGGCTCAGGGCGAACGCTGGTATTGTAGAGCTCTTTTGAGATTTGTTCTCGCCTGACAGAATCAAGCAGTGAGCTAAGATAAAATCGACTGGCGCCCGAAATTATTCCTCTATCCCCAGTTCTTTTATTTTGCGGGTCAGTGTGTTTCTGCCATAACCCAACAAGATAGCGGCTTCGTGACGCTTGCCGTGGGTAAAGTTCAAGGCGGCTTTAATTAAAATGGTTTCAACAGCTGGAATGGTTTGTTTGGCAACGTCCATTTTTTTTTTCTGAAGTTGCTGATCTATCGATGTTCTTAGTAAAGATTCCCAGTCAGTTGCGGCTGACGCCTGTTCCGCAGGTGTATTGAGTAACTCGGGCGGAAGATCGTGCAGATGTATTTCCCGGCCCGATGCCATGACAGTCAACCAGCGGCAACTATTTTCCAATTGCCTTATGTTTCCCGGCCATTCCAGTGTACTTAAAAAAGCTTCCGCTTCAGGTTTCAAGGTTTTAATTTCCGTGCCCAGTTCGGAAGCAGCCTGACTCAAAAAATGGTGCAACAGCAAAGGGATGTCTTGTTTGCGGTCGCGCAGGGGCGGAATGTGGATGCGAATGACATTCAAGCGGTGGAACAAATCTTCCCGGAAACGCCCGTCTTCTACTAATGCTTCAAGATCCTGGTGCGTAGCGGCAATGATGCGTACATCTACCTTGACGGCAAGATGCGATCCAACCGGATAAAATTCACCATCGGCCAGCACTCTCAATAAACGGGTTTGCAGTTCAGCGGGCATGTCGCCTATTTCATCAAGAAACAGCGTGCCGCCATTGGCCTGTTCAAAGCGGCCCGCTCGCCGCGCCTGTGCACCGGTAAAAGCGCCCTTCTCATGACCGAACAGTTCGGATTCCATCAGATCCTTTGGAATAGCGGCCATATTCAATGCGATGAAAGGGTTTTTAGATCTGGGACTGTGGCGGTGCAAGGCTTTGGCTACCAATTCCTTGCCTGTTCCTGATTCGCCATTAATAAGCACGGTGATGTGTGAGCGGGCAAGCCTGCCTATGGCCCGAAAAACCTCCTGCATCGCCGGCGCTTCGCCAATGATTTCCGGCGTCGGCTCCAGAGTCGCCGTAGCAACGCGATGTGCGTCGTCTTGCAGCTGCCGGCCATGAATACAGGCGCGCTGCGCAAGATTGACAACTTCCTTAATATCAAAGGGCTTGGGCAAATATTCAAAAGCGCCGCCATGAAATGCCGAGACAGCGCTTTCCAGATCGGAGTGTGCAGTCATAACTATAACGGGCAAGTAGGGGTGGTTGTGTTGTATCTTCTCCAGAAGCTCCAGGCCATCCATGCCAGGCATACGAATATCGGTTATCAGGGCATCAGGTAAATCCTCTTGCAAAGCCGACAATAACTCTTTCACGCCGGCAAAACTGCGAGTGACGATAGCCGCTTTTTGCAGGGCTTTTTCAACTACCCAGCGTATGGATTTGTCGTCATCGATGATCCAGACAGTTTCGGGTTTATTCATTGCCGACCTCCATCGGTAAGTAGATTGAAAACACCGTGTTTCCCGGTTCACTGTTACATTCGATTAGACCATTATGCTGATTAATCAAGGCCTGGGCAATAGAGAGACCCAAGCCTGTGCCTTCTGCCCGCCCGGTAATCATCGGGTAAAATATCTGGTTCATCATGTCGGCATCTATACCCGGGCCATCGTCGATAATGTCACACTTTACCGCAAGTTTATAGCGTTTACGGCCCTTGCTCATATGACGGTGGATACGTGTTTTGAAAATGATATTACCCTTGCCATTCAAAGCCTGAACGGCATTTCTGGCAATATTCAATATAGCCTGAATCAATTGGTCTTTATCGGCCTTAATATCTGGAATACTGGGATCGTAATCATTCTTTATGGTAAGACTGCCACTGGATTCGGCTTGAACCAGGTGCCTGACCCGCTCTAGTACTTCATGAATATTGAGCGACTTTTTGTTGGGCAGTTTATTGGGGCCGAGCATTTTGTCCATCAAGCCTTGCAATCGATCCGATTCCGCAATAATGATCTGGGTGTATTCCTTGAGCTCCGCGTCATGCAATTCCAGATCCAGCAGCTGGGCTGCGCCGCGTAATCCGCCTAACGGATTTTTGATTTCATGAGCCAAGCCTCTTACCAGTAATCGTGCGGTGTTCTGTTGTGTTAATAACTGCTCTTCCTTGGATATGCGCAGGTGATTATCGACCTGTTGCAGCTCAACCAGTATTTCACTGACCTGTTCACCGGATATCAAAGGCGTTGCGCTAATGTTTACAGTAACGTTTTGGTTCATGCGATTTAGCGTAAGAGCATGATCGACCAGGGGTTCAGCCATCGCTAATGATTGTTTCAAGTTGACGAGCAACGCGGGATCGGAAAATTTTAACAAGTCACAAGCGCTTTGGCCGATTAAGTGGTGTGCACTGTCAGCAAGCAGAATTTCTCCTGTCGTGTTGATATAGGTAAGTATTAATTCACAATCAAATAACAAAATTGCAGTATGAAGGTGATCCAGCATGCGTTTATACATGATATTTTAGAGTCGTTGCTGTAGGAAATACATTGCTATTGTATGAGCAATTTATAGGCCAATGCTATAGAGGCTCGATTAATATCGTAAAAGGAAGAGCTGGTGAAGACCGTGCAAACAAAAACGCCCCATTATGGGGCGTTATGTGGGCATTTTACAGAATTATTACAAACTATAATACATATCATATTCAACAGGATGTGTACTCATACGCATACGAGTTACTTCTTCCATTTTCAGCGCAATGTAGCCATCAATCACATCATCAGTAAAAACGCCACCGGATTTTAAAAATTCACGATCATTGTCCAAGGCTTCTAATGCCTGATCAAATGAGTGGCAAACCGTCGGAATGTTTTTGGCTTCTTCTGCAGGCAAGTCGTACAAATCTTTATCCATGGCATCGCCAGGATGGATTTTGTTTTGAATACCATCCAGGCCCGCCATCAACATCGCCGAAAACGCAAGGTAAGGGTTGGCTGTTGAGTCAGGAAAACGCACTTCAATACGACGGCCTTTTGGATTGTTGACAAAAGGGATACGAATGGAAGCTGAACGATTGCGTGCAGAGTAAGCCAGCATCACCGGCGCTTCAAAGCCTGGAACCAGGCGTTTGTAACTGTTGGTTGAGGCATTGGTAAAGGCATTAAGCGCTCTGGCATGTTTAATGATACCGCCAATGTAATACAGCGCTGTTTCAGACAGGCCGCCATAGAGGTCGCCTGTGAACAGGTTCACACCGCCCTTGGCCAACGATTGGTGAACGTGCATACCGCTGCCATTATCACCTACCATGGGTTTGGGCATAAATGTTGCCGTTTTGCCAAAAGCATGGGCAATGTTGGCAACAACATACTTCAACCCCAAAACTTCATCGGCTTTTTTAACCAGCGTGTTGAATTTGATACCTATTTCACACTGACCTGCGGTTGCGACTTCGTGATGGTGGACTTCAGTCAATTGGCCCATTTCTTCCAGAGTCAAGCACATCGCAGAACGCATGTCCTGCAATGAATCGACAGGGGGCACAGGAAAATAACCGCCTTTAACGCCGGGTCTGTGACCAATGTTCCCATCCGGATAGACTTTTTCCGAGTTCCAGCCAGCTTCTTCTGAATCGATTTTGTAGAAAGAGCCGCTCATGTCGGAGCCCCAACGAATATCATCAAAGATGAAAAATTCATTTTCGGGACCGAAGAATGCCGTATCCGCGATGCCGGTTGATTGCAGATATTTTTCTGCACGTTTGGCTAATGAACGCGGGTCTCGTTCGTAGCCTTGCATGTTTTTTGGCTCAATGATGTCGCAACGCAGGATCAGGGTATTGTCATCATAAAATGGATCCATAACCACTGTGGATGGGTCAGGCATTAAAATCATATCTGATTCGTTAATGTGTTTCCAGCCCGCAATTGAAGAACCGTCAAACATATTGCCTTCTTCAAAGGTGTCTTCATCAATAGAATGAGCAGGGAATGTGACATGCTGCTCTTTACCGCGGGTATCGCAAAAACGGAAATCGACGAACTTCACGTCGTTTTCTTTAATCATTTTAAGTACTTTTTCTACAGACATTTATGTTGTCTCCTGAGATTGGTTATATTACGGAATCAGTGTTATTTGCCTAACGTTATAACATACATTTTTTTTAAAAGATTAGCCACTAAAAAAAGGATCATAAGTTGCCTTTATAGCGCCGCGTAGGTTGCAACTGAAAATTACTCATGCAAGCTTAATACCAATTTAAATGCTGGACTTATACAAAGTAGCAATAAGTCATTTTACGCAAATTGTTGTCTTTTAACAACAGGGTTGCGCACTTTTTTGGTTCATAACCATCATTCTATAGCCCTATATCGGTGCGCTTATTATCAAAAAACAGACTAACTCTCATGATTTCTAATGTTTATTGATCTATGGCATAGTAAGTGCAGTTAATTTTTAGGTTTTATATAAAAATGATAATTATGTTGTCTTCTGGCAACAAAACAATTATTATCCAGTCCTGAACAATTCACAAGGTCATTAAATGAAGCTATTAAATCAAAAAAAACCGATAATTATCGCTGCATGCGGCGGTCTGTTATCAATTACCCTTTACAGTGCTAATACCTATGCAGCCCCGGGTATGGTCGCGTCGCTGACAGATTACGATATTAACGAGACCAAGCTATTAAAGGACAATGGTATCACCATCGGTCTCTGGGGCAATGCAGGGATAACCTATAATGCCGCAAGTCCCGATAATAATTTCAATGGCCCTGTTACCTTTGGCGATCGTTCCGGCGAATTTCAGTTGAATCAGTTGAATCTGTTTATCCAACGCGCCGTAGCGACGGAAGGCGATGCGTGGGATTTCGGTGGCCGTTTTGATGCCATGTTCGGTACCGATGCTATTTTTACCCAAGCTTATGGCGTTCCTGCCTTCGATGTCAATAGCGGATTGCCAAAAGACAGGAGTCATTGGGATCTTGATATTCTTGGAACTGAGAACAACCGCTTCTATGGACTAGCATTGCCACAGGCTTATCTGGAAGCTTATGTACCCGTTGGTAATGGCCTGAATGTCAAGGCGGGTCATTTTTATACGCCTATCGGCTATGAAACGGTGCCGGCACCCGATAACTTCTTCTACACCCATGCTTATACGATGCAATATGGCGAACCATTTACCCATACCGGTTTTCTGGGTAACTACGCCGTCGACAAGAATTGGTCGGTTGTGGGAGGCGCTGTTACCGGCAGTGCTACCGGCGGTTGGGATGGCGGCTGGGATCAACAATTGGGTAACTGGGCGGGCTTAGCTGGAACGACCTGGACCAGTGACGACAAGGGAACTTCGGCCAATATCACCGGTACCTATGGCGGAACCTCCGAACAAAGCAGTAATGCCTGGGCTCTATACAGCATAGTGCTGAAGCACAATATCACCGATGCAACCCATTTGATAGTGCAGCATGATCATGGTTACGCCGACAATGTATTAGCGCCTGAAGGCCCGGGTACCGACGCTGAATGGTATGGAATCAATACCCATCTGTACTATGACATCCAGGATGACTTATCGGTGGGAGTTCGTGGCGAATGGTTCCGGGATCAAAACGGTATTAGGGTCTGCTCGCCAGGACGTGTTGCAGCAGCGACCAATTTCCATGGCGGCGAAGCAGTTAGTTATGCCGCTAACTTCTTGTCTACCTGTCAACCGGCCAGTTATTACGCATTCACCGTGGGCGTGAATTACAAACCCACGAAATGGCTGAACCTTCGCCCGAACGTCCGCTATGACTGGGTGGACGGAACAATAGCGGGTACGGATCAGTCCTACAGACCATTTGGTAACAACAAGATGGATCAATTTCTGTTCTCAACCGATTTTACAATCAATTTTTAAGCCTTGGATTGCCGGATTACCGAAAAAATGCGCCTGCGGGCGCATTTTTTTTGCTTGGCGGATATAGTGTTTGCACTTCATTGTCATTTTAAAAATCTCATCTCCCTATCACTCTCCAAGAGCACGATGCGTACCCTACCTGGCTTTTTGCTCTCCGTGTTTCTTTTGCAGGTTGAGTTTTAGAATCAAGGATGAACTGATTGTTCTGCACCATAAAAGTTCGTAATTAACACTATCGCATTAACATGGTGCGTAAAATCATAAAAATTTCCATTTGTTTTCAGATAAAAGGCAGCGCCTTTAAGTTAAGTCCGGCAGGATCAATAGCTACCTTTGCGGGTACCGGTTTATTCGCACAATGCAACAAGCTACATCCAGCAACTTGCTAAAGAATTCTCGTCTGCGGGTAGCCAAACAATCAGGGTTATTTACTAAGTTACTATTGGCACAATCTGTGCTCTTAACTTTAACAAACCCGAATCGTAAATTTAATATAGAGAGGAACAAATGAAACTGATAACCGCTATTGTGAAACCCTTTAAACTGGATGACGTCCGCGAGTCGCTTTCGGAAATAGGGGTTTCTGGTGTAACTGTAACTGAAGTAAAGGGTTTTGGCCGCCAAAAGGGTCATACCGAGCTATATCGTGGAGCTGAGTATGTCGTTGATTTTTTACCTAAAGCCAAGGTTGAAGTAGCTGTTGCCGATCAATTGGTCGAGCAGGCTGTAGAAGCCATTACCAAGGCGGCTAATACCGGTAAAATTGGTGACGGAAAGATTTTCGTAACTAATTTGGAACAGGTTGTTCGAATTCGTACCGGCGAAACCGGCGATGAAGCGCTCTAATATTCATTAAGGAGAAAATATGAAACCATTTTTAAATACGTTCATTCTGTTAGCTTTGTTGATTTATGCGGGATTTTCTTTAGCGGAACCGGCGGTTGAAACAACTACAGCGGCAAATCCTGCAGAATCAGTAGCTGTTGAAATGGCTGCAACCGCTCCAGTGATATCTGCTTCTGTAGCTGTAACTCCTCCTGCAGTCAATAAGGGCGATACCGCATGGATGATAGTCGCGACAGTATTAGTCATCCTGATGGTTATTCCCGGTCTGGCATTATTTTATGGTGGTATGGTGCGTGCCAAGAACATGCTTTCAGTGTTAATGCAGGTATTCGTGATTTTCTCGATGACGTCTGTATTATGGGCGATTTATGGTTATAGCATCGCGTTTACCGAAGGAAATGCCTTCTTCGGCGGGTTAAGTAAAATGTTCCTCAAAGGTGTAACGCCGGATTCACTTGTCGGCACTTTCAGTAAGGGTGTTTATGTTCCTGAATATATCTACGTAGCATTTCAGCTGACCTTTTCAGCGATTACTCCAGCTCTGATCATTGGTGCATTTGCTGAACGCGTCAAGTTTTCAGCAATATTAGTGTTTATTTTGCTTTGGTATACTTTCTCATACCTGCCGATAGCGCACATGGTTTGGTATTGGGCAGGTCCTGATGCATATACCGATGCTGCTGCGGCCGGAACTGCAGGCGCTACAGCAGGATTTCTGTTTCAAAAAGGGGCATTGGATTTCGCAGGCGGTACGGTTGTCCATATCAACGCAGGTATCGCCGGATTGATAGGATGCCTGATGGTCGGTAAACGTATCGGCTTTAAAAAAGAGTCCTTTACCCCGCACAGTGTCACGATGACTATGATTGGCGCATCCTTGCTGTGGGTGGGCTGGTTCGGTTTTAATGTCGGCTCCAATCTGGAAGCTAATGGCCTGTCTGGATTGGTCTTTGTCAATACCTTACTGGCCGCCGCAGCAGCTACGCTAGCCTGGACATCGGCGGAATGGATAATACGCGGCAAACCCAGTATGTTGGGCGGCGCTTCCGGCTCTATAGCCGGACTGGTTGCCATTACACCTGCCTGTGGCTGGTCAGGGCCTATGGGTGCTATTTTATTGGGATTAGTCGCTGGTGCTGTGTGTTTCTGGGCAGTTACAAGTCTAAAAAATATGCTCGGTTACGATGACTCTCTGGACGCTTTCGGCGTACATGGTATTGGCGGCATTATCGGTGCTTTGGGTACCGCAGTGGTCGCAAGCCCAGCCCTAGGCGGCACCGGCGTTTGGGATTATGTTACCAACGGGGTAGCCGAATACAGCCTGTCCACCCAATTCATCAGTCAACTGTGGGGGATAATGATCAGTATAATCTGGTCCGGCACCGTTTCCTTTATTGCCTTCAAGTTCGTGGATATCATGATTGGACTTCGGGTTAGTGAAGAAACGGAACGTGAAGGTCTCGATATTTCCGAACATGGTGAAACGGCTTATAATATGTAATACAATTAATGCAGGATGCTTTCTAAAAAACGGGCGCTTGATGCGCCCGTTTTTTTACCTGTATATTCTTTCTTGGTAATCACCCGACTTAATGGCAGCGTCCCGGTCGTCATTCCACACTAGTCCCTATAAACCAGTTATCGGCAATCTGGGCATGCAGTTCCCCGAGCTTGTTTTGCAAATCATCGAGAATTCCACGCAGTTGCACTTGTGTAGTTTGATGGGTATCAATGGCTTGCACATATCTTTCCAGTTCAACAACTTTCTCTGGCAATGCATCATGATTAGGCAGTTTGTTGATAGAATCCGATATTTCAGCAATACAGCAGCCCACGGATCTGGGCAAATTTTTGTCCAGTAATAAAAAGTTAAGCACATCATCGCCCTTTACTCGGCTGCGCATTTGCTGGCGGTACATCAGCAAGGCATTCAGCGACTTTAAAATATTCATCCACAGAATGGTCTCGTATTGGCGCATTTCATCACTACGCGATTCCGACAGTAATAATGAAGCCAAATCCAGAATCCGGCTGGTCATGTCGGCACGTTCAAGGTTTCTGCCCAAACGAATAAACCGGTAGGGATTATTGTGGCTCATATAGCCTGATAATAAGCCGGTGAAGCGTTGACAGCCTTTAAGAATCTCATTAAGAAATAAAACCCGGCTACGCCTGCTGACAACAGAGTCCAGATTCTTTTTGGCATACAAATACATTTCATTGACCTGTTCCCAGGCTTCATCAGGCAATAACTCTCTGGAGGTGCGAATATTTTCTCTGGCAGCGCTCAGCGTTGAGAACAAAGAGCCCAGGTGACTTGAATCCGTTAACAGAAAGCGGGTGACAGTACGCTCATTAACTATTTTATTATGTTCATAGAATTCCTGTTCCGAGGCGTTGATGCGGATCAGTTGCTGCCAACCCATTTCAACGCCTCTGGGTAAGTCCAATAACAAATTCATATGTACACTGACCAGCCGGGCGATATTTTCAGTGCGCTCCAGATAACGAGCCAGCCAATACAGGCGTTCTGCCGAGCGGGATAACATTAACTGTCCCCCATGTTGATAATCCAGGTATCTTTACTGCCGCCACCCTGAGATGAATTGACCACTAATGAGCCTTTTTTTAATGCTACGCGGGTTAAACCACCCGCCGTTACAAAGGTACTGTCGCCTTGCAGAATAAAAGGCCGAAGATCTACGTGTCTGGGCTCCAGCTTGCCTTTGCACAGCGTTGGCGCGGTAGAAATGGCCAAAGTCGGTTGTGCAATATAATTACGCGGGTTTTTTTGAATGATTTGACGGAATGACTCTACTTCTTTTGCAGAAGCATGAGGCCCGACCAGCATGCCATAACCACCCGATTCATTTGCCGGCTTTACCACCAGTTCCGCCAGATGAGCCAGTACATAATCGAGGTGCTCTTTATTGCTGCATAAATAGGTCGGTACATTAGGCAGTATCGGTTCTTCATTCATATAGTAACGTATCATTTCCGGCACGTAGGCATAAACCACCTTATCGTCGGCGACACCCGCACCCGGGGCATTGGCAAGGGCGACATTACCTGCTTTCCAGGCACGCATTAAACCTCGCACTCCGAGCGCAGAATCTTTACGGAATACTTCAGGATCAAGAAAGTCATCATCGATGCGCCGGTAAATAACATCGACTTTCCCCAGCCCTTCAATAGTACGCATGTAGACGCAGTCATCATCATCGACGACAAGATCACTGCCTTCGACCAGCTGCGCGCCCATTTGCTGCGCAAGATAGGCATGTTCAAAATAGGCTGAGTTATAGATACCGGGTGTTAGTACAGCCAAAGTTACCTGACCATTTTGGTGTGGCGCAATTGACGTTAACATATCATGCAACTGGGTCGGATAATCGTCGATAGGCATAATATTGATGCCTTGCAGCAACTCGGGAAATACCCGTTTGGTGATGACCCTGTTTTCCAGCATATAAGAAACTCCTGATGGAACGCGCAGGTTATCTTCGAGCACATACATGATACCGTCTTTGTCACGCACCAAATCAGTGCCGCAGATATTGGCCCAGACATTATGGCGAGGTTTCATGCCTACACATTCCTTACGAAAGTTTTTTGAGCTGTTGATAATCTCGCCGGGCATTTTGCCGTCCTTTATAAAGGCCTGTTCGCTATAAACATCACTGATAAAACAGTTTAAAGCAGTTAACCGCTGTTTTAAGCCTTTTTCAATAACTTTCCATTCTCTGGCGTCTATGATGCGCGGGACTATATCGAAAGGCCATGCCCTGTCTATATTGCCTTCGTCACTGTAGACCGTAAAGCTGATACCCATTTCCATGATGGCCAGTTCCGCGGCTTTTTTACGTCTATCTATATCCTCTTTTCTAAGAGAATTCAGATACTGACATAAACTGTAGCTAACCTGGCGCGGCTGATATTCTGAATACATCAGCTCATCGTAAGCGCTTTCGGTTTTATAATTTTCCCAAATTGATTTCATAGTAATTTACTAGTGGTGTTTGGCTTTATCTAACATAATTAAGCAGGAATGGTGCCATTCCTCATATAGACACGCTTGGTATGCAGGAAAGAAAAGGTATCATTATTTAATTGGCATTGCTTTGTAATTTGCTTAAAGCAGGACTAAAAACATTCTTTGACAATACGACTACGTTTCACGCCAGCAATGACATGCTCGACCATTATTCGCGCGCGGGAGATCAGATGGTTCATCCAACGATCTGATAGCGTGAGTTCCTGGCCGTGCGGTTTCTTTTTGGGTTGCTGCACGATGACATCAGTCGGTGCGTAGCCTTGAAAGCAGCTATCCTGAAGTAACACGGAGGCGGGCGGAAACTCAACCGCGCTTTGATCGGTCAAAGCTTTATCATGATTTTTTCCGGTCACAGCTGGACTCAAATATACCACTGTACGTGTCGTGCTGTCGACGATGAGATTGTTTTTGACGGTATGCGTTTTCTTTTTGCCGCTGTAATACTCCTTTTGCTTTGTCGGCTCAAAAGGCCTCTGTATCCTCCGCTCCGTGCCGCCGATGATAACTTCTTTGACAACCGAGACCTCAAGTATGCTTTGCGCTGACTCGGCATCACGCGCTGGCAAATCCCTGCCCAGCCCCAACGCCTTGCACCACCGCCCGGGTTACGCTGCCGTTTCTTGCCTTTTTGCGGCTGATTGAGTATGTTAATTCGAATAATGTCTAAAGAAATACGAAGCCGTGTGCAAATGACTGTTTTGCTAATTATATACGGATGAAGTAAATAATTTTTATCTGCCACAGTATGGTCTTTTTGGAAACGGAAACATAAAAAGAAGGCACTTATCCGTAATAGAAAAGTGCCTCTGGAGTAGTAACACAGGAGAGAATGTGAACATTTTCATAATTATAATAGCATTTTTTGTGCCAATATTTTGTTTGTTCATTTCCAGCAAGGCTCTTCGCACTTCCAACAGTATTCTTGTTTTTATTTTTACCCTCGAATGCCCCATTAGTAAGCGGGGATAACCGCAAAACTTTGCTATTTTGGTGCAATTGTAATTATGGGCTAGTGTGTGCGTTTCCAAGTAATTCCCGGTGTCAAGGTGCCACACTTTTAATAAACCACCTTATCAATCTTCTCCGCCCAAATTTCAAAGGGTTCCCGGGCATTCAGCAGATTTAAGTGCTGCATCTCAATAATACGTTCTGACGGTAATACTGCGATTTCATCATAAATAAAACTATCATCAAAATTGGCGGCAGCGGCGTCATAACGACTACAGGCAAAATACACCTTGGCAAGTCTTGCCCAGTAGATTGCGCCCAGGCACATAGGGCAAGGCTCACAACTGGAGTACAGGATGCAATCGTGAAGCTGGAAATCATTCAGTTTTTTACAGGCCAGTCGTATAGCTGCAATCTCAGCGTGTGCAGTAGGATCAAGTGTCCGGGTAACCTTGTTGCCACTGGCGGCAATCTGCTGATTATCTTTTACAATAATCGCGCCATAAGGGCCGCCATCGCCTGATCTGACATTGTCCACAGCCAGAGCTATGGCTTGCTGTAAAAATTCCTCGTGCATCTTAGAGACCTAACGGATTATTCGGGTCTATGCCGTCCATAAAAGGCAGACGTCGATCCTGATGGGTAAGCTGATATATTTTGCCTAGCCAGTTGTTGAAAACGGCTTTTGCCGTATCGCTCCAGGTATTGTCAATATGCTCCAAAACCTGAGCTTCGGGAAACTCATCCAGTTTTTTACCGGTTTGTTTAACTGCTCTGACATGATGTTCATAATCAGAAAAAATTTGCTGCACGATCTCATCAAAATAATGTTCGGGAAAGGGTGGATAGTCATTTATTTCCCCATTATAAAACCGCATTACTTCACGTTTGTATTCCTTTAACAAACTAATATCATCGTATTCAGGGTGGCCTTGAAAGAACACAATGCGAAAACCATCGGGGCTGACGGCAAGATGTACACCCGCTTCCTTGCTGGCGGCCAGAACTTTAATCCCTTGCCGCTCCATATCACTTTGAAATATCTCATTAAAACGGGAGTGCGGCACATCAAAGCGTGTGTTAATTTCTGCAACCAAAGGATGGGTGCGGTTAATGAGTTTATGCGAAAACACGCCCCAGCGCTTGGCAGGCAAGCGGGTGCGCTTAATACCATAACAGGATTGAATGAGGGCATGGGTCGCAAGACAGGAGCACAGTACCGATGTAACATTTTCCTTGGCCCAGGAAAAAACTTCCGTTAACGGTTGCCAGAAGTCTTCTTCGGGTAAACTGGGATGAGTAACGTTGGCTCCACTGATAATCAGGCCATCCAAACCCTCAAGTTTGATTTTCTCAAAGGATTCGTAATACCTGGCGATATGGGCTTGTGTTTGCGGGCTTCTTTTCAGACCCTCTATCGTAAAAGGATGGACATGAAATTGTACGATTTGATTACACGCGCCTACCAAGCGGAAAAACTGTCTTTCTGTCGCTTCCAGTGCGGCATCGGGCATCATATTGAGCAGACCGATATGCATTTCCCGGATATCCTGTTGACTGGCGCGAACAGGATCCAGTATTTCTTCACCCTCTTCACGCAGGCGCTGAAAAGTCGGTAAATCAGTATGAGCAACTAAAGGCATAATAAACGCTCGTTGTTCATCATCGCTGTTGATCAAGGGCGTTAGCGACAAGCTGGATAAAATCCGCTTCATTTTTAACAGCGGCGGCATCATTCGCATCAATGGTATAGCCATATTCATCAGCGATCGCCTGATAGCGTGGCAGCCGGGATTTGAATAATTCGGGAAATACCCAGGTAACAAACTCATCTGGCGGTATAACATCGGTAGTGGCGTAGTTTTTCATCTGCATGAATTCAGCGAGCTTTTCATCAAGAAACGCTTCCCGGTAATAAAGTGGCTTGGGATCGGTTTTGGCACGCTCAATGATGGTTTGTTCCAGTGCCGGTGGTATTTTGATGTAAATGATCAGTGTGTTTTGTGACAATGTTTCCAGGACATCAGGGCTCTCCAGTTCACAAACGCTACCACCGGCGTCATTGATAAAATGATGATATTCGTAGATATCTTCGGCTTTGTGAATAAAGTCCGGTACATCATTCATGGCGGCAATTTCAGCCTGATGATGTAACTTTTGCCGGCGCTTGAATTCCTGCAACGTTAATCCGCCCAGGTCAGGATTACCGAGTTTACCCAGAAAAGTGGAAACAGGGGCAAGATTATCAACAGTAATTTTATTGGAAATATAAATGGAGTCAGATCTTAATAAATCACGCAAAAAAGGAACACTCATCGCCTGACGCTTGATATTGTCCAGAATGGGTTCTTGCAAGTATTTTGTACCTATCCGGTAATCACCTGAATAGTGAAACCATTTGGCTTTGGGCAATTTATTCGCCAGCGTGGTTTTTCCAGCACCGGACATGGCCAGCAGCGTAATTCTCTTCGATTGCCAGTCCAGGAACTCATGGGAACTCATTTTCATTATCGTGTTCCTAAATTAATCCAGATAATCATCAATATCCATATCTTCGGGATTTGGTTTGTGTTCATCGGTATCTGAATAACCCAAATCATCGGTTTCAATATCATCAAAAGGCGCAGTCCAGTCTTCAGGGTCTTCGATATAATCAAAAGTTGAGTTATACCAGCTCTCGCGATCATATTCGCCAATATCACCGTTAAGGTATTGAACTTCAATTGAATCGTCGTTTTCATCAATAGCGACAACTTTAAACATCAGGTCGTTTTCCAGGTCTTTGTACCAGCTATCGATAATAGGGTCTGCCACGGTTGTCATGATTATTACCTCAATGATTAATTAAGATGCTCAAATCGTGGAGCATATAAATTTATGGATATTATTAACACGGCAATAAAAAAAACAACACTATTTTTGCACGGGTTTAAATGACATTGATATTCAATTGTTACTTTTAACACAACGCTAAAATCGCTTGTGCAGAAATCATGGAATCAGTTATAGAGTAAGCGCCGCTTTCTTGCAAGCATCAGCTTTACTACATTGAATAAATATGGTGGTTTAAATCTTTCATCAGGGAACAAAATTCTTTAAAATAAGTCTAATGTAGTGCATCGGATTTTTCGGTGCATTGAAAAATAAATTCTGTGACATTTTAAATAAGAGCGTTGATCCAAAAAGTGGTATCGACTACCGAAATTAATGAGGAGAGAATAATGAAAAAATTAACATCCGTATTTGCAGTCTTATTATTGGTTTTAAGTTTTGGTGTTTTTGCCGAAGAACATCTCGACCAGGCGCTGGAACACGCTAACGCTGCGGTAGTGGAGGGTCAAGCTGGTAAAGAGGATAGTTTGGTCGTACATGCAAAGGCGGCTCTTGAGCATTCTCTGGCAGCTTCTCTTGTCGCTAAGAGCGTGCCAAAAGGCCATATAGACGCGGCTTCCAAGTCGTTGCAAGATGCCATTGATCATGGTAATCTGGGACCTGCCCATGTGGAAATGGCCACTAAATCTGCAGAAGAGGCGGTAGAACACCTTAAAGCCGCAAAATCAAAATAATAATATCGATACTTTTTTGGAGGAATAAAGGGCGGGTTACTCCGCCCTTTTTAGTTCAGTAGTAGTCAGGCAAATGCCCATAAGCCGGTAAGGTTTCCAGACGTTTATCTTCCAAAGGTTCACCGACGGTAAAATGATACAAACTTTGAAATTTTCCATCCCTGATACCCAGAATTTCATGCACGCTGTCATCAAAATAACAACCAATACCGGTACCGCGAATGCCGGCTGCTTCGGCTTCCAGATACAATACCTGTCCTATTAAACCGCATTCCCAAAACAATCGGCGATAAAGCCACGGCGCTGCTTCAATTGCTGAATTAAATTCTGCAACCATTGCCAGGCTGAAGGCGCTATCACTGGCGATGGGTTGATGACAGGAAAGGGTTTTGGCAATCTGTTTGCAATCTCCTGAATACAGATGGTACAGCGGTACCGAATCAGATACTTTGTGCCAGTCAAAATCAGCCAGCGTTGCGGCCTGCAATTGCTCCAGCGCATCGTTAGATCTTGGCAGGGCATATAAACCGGGTGTTAAACCTTCAACCCGGTGGACAAAGATAAACAGGTGAATTTTCGGCGGCCAACGCCACATATCGAAAGGCAGTTTGCTTACGGGTAAAACGGCAACCAGCATCCGGTAAAAATCGGTAATCGTTATCGGGGACATTTTGCCGTTAAATTGTTGTGCACTACGGCGTTGACGGATGATTGTCGTTGCGGTTTTCAGGCAGGTTGATTTTACAGTCTGACGCTGGTCGGCTTGCCAATTAGGTTCTTCGGTACGCGGTTTGGTTGCGGCATTTGAAACGCCGTCAATAATTACCCACTTGTATAAATGATAGGCGCGCAGGATATCGGCTTTACCAGACCAGCTTCCTGCTTGCGCGCTTTCCAGCAATTCTCTGGTATCTAAAGACCTGCTGTCAGCATGCGTCTTAATCCGGCAAATAATATCAGGAGACTCATGCTCCAGAGCCTGGAAATCACCGCTACGATTAAGCCCCAATAGATTAGCAGTGTCATTATCTGAGCATTCCGCCAGAAGTTCAACAGACCAGCCCAGAGTTGCCGCCGCATAACGCAGCGCTCCCAAGGCATGACCTAAATCATGCTGGCAATAGCGGTAAGCTCTTTCACCATATTTCCAGGCTTCACGCCAATGGATTGAAGACAAGCCAATGAGAATGCCGGGATCAGTATATTTATGTGGAAACTGACAACGTTGCTCAAGGCTATGATCGTGACTGACATAGTGATAAACACCGGGTTCAAGCAGCGTAGTGTCTGTGTTGATCAAATAGGCTTCGGTTGGATGCAGGTTACCGCTTGATGGATTGCAACGCAAAGCCCATCGGCTTGGGCCGAATTGTTTCCATGCCGACAAGCCAAAGGCCAATTCCAGTAACAAACCCGTAGTAGCAATGTTTAAAGGTTTTGCCAGTATTATTTCAGGGTTATCCAAATCGGCAAACAGCGGTTCAAGCTCTGCACCAGGCATCGGCAAGCGAATAATTCCGCAACCTGAAAATCGCCGAAATGGCTCAGGCTGATCTTCCCAATCAATCACTTCCGGCCCTTTTGCGTATCGCTCCAGCCTGTGTTTGGTGCGCTTGTGATAGTTGATTACTGTTTCAGTTGGCTCATTCATCTATGATTTTGTTTATACTTTCCGCACTTCAACAACGGCGCTCTCATTCTCTCTCCTGCGGGACGCCTGTCCTGATGCAGGCAGTAGCGCAACGCAGGAGCGGTTGCCGAGATTAACCATACAACTGCCAAGGCAGTTGCGCTTTGCTTTGCAAGTTGTTATTCATTTGCATAATCAGCAGCTTAAGTCGGAGCTTGTAGCTCATGCACCAACTGCAAACAAGGCAAATTTAGCAACTATAATGATTTTTATAATCTTCCATTGCGTATCTAATCACTTCATGTGCTTCATCCCGCCCATAAACATGAGTTATTTCGCAGATGCTCTTTTCGCTCGGAAGATGTTTATAAGTCAGAAAATAATGTTTCAGCCTGTCGATGTAAGACCCCGGACAATTAGATACATCATTCCATTGCCGATAAAACTCGTCGCCTTTCATCACGGCAATAATCTTGTCGTCCGCTTCACCGTCATCCAGTAATCGAAATCCGCCTACTGGAATCGCCTGTACCAGAATATCGCCATGCGTCACGCTGCGTTCGCTCAAAACACAAATATCCAGCGGGTCGCCATCGCCTTTGGTAACTTTTCTTCCCGATTTCAATTCGGCATACGCCGCAACTTTTTCAGCACAATAGGTTTGTGGAATAAAGCCATAAAGCGTAGGAATCATATTGGAAAACTTCTGTGGCCGTTCTATTTTAAGATAGCCGGATTCCTTATCGATCTCATATTTAACCGTATCGGACGGTACAATTTCAATAAATGCTGTAACGATTGTCGGTGCATTATCGCCTGGTTTGATGCCATGCCAGGGATGCGCTTTGTGTTGTATGTACATTTTTTGGGTGACTCATTTGATTAAAAAGAAGGTGTTTCATTAAACAGAAATAGGCGCCTTGATATGGTCATGTGCCTGATAATCGTTAACTTCAAAGTCTTCGTACCGGTAAGCAAACAGGGTTTCCGGTCTGCGCTTTATTGTCAGGGTTGGCAATTGATAAGGTTTACGGGTTAATTGCAGTTTAGTCTGTTCCTGATGATTGAGATACAAATGCACATCACCGCCCGTCCAGATAAATTCACCAACCTCCAAATCGCTCTGCTGAGCCACCATATGCGTCAATAACGCATAACTGGCAATATTGAACGGCAAACCTAAAAACGTGTCGCAACTGCGCTGATAGAGCTGACAAGACAACTTGCCATCGGCAACGTAGAACTGAAAAAACGTATGACAGGGCGCCAGGGCCATTTTGCCCTGCGCTACATTCTGTTGCGGACTAATGCTTTCATCGGGTAAATCCGCCACATTCCAGGCAGATACAATAATACGCCGGCTATTGGGTGTTTTTTTCAGCTGTTCGATGACCTGCTGAATCTGATCAATGTGCCGGCCATCCGGAGTTGGCCATGAACGCCATTGATTGCCGTACACAGGACCTAAATCACCTTGTGCATCAGCCCATTCATTCCAGATACTGACATTATGCTCATGCAAATAAGCCAGATTAGTTTCGCCTTTTAAAAACCACAGTAATTCATGAATGATGGATTTTAAATGAATCTTCTTGGTGGTAACCAGGGGAAAACCCTGACTCAAATCAAAGCGCATCTGGTAGCCAAAAATGGATAGCGTACCGCTGCCGGTTCTATCGCCTTTCAGGTTTCCCTCGGTAAGGATTTTATCGAGTAATTCTAAATATTGCTGCATGCGGTTTTTTTTAACGACTATTGGGTTTTTAAAAATAATTCTAATGTGGGAGCGAGGGCGCCGCTCCCACAACCGGCTTTCATTATCTGAGTGCTAGCTCCATTTTACTGTATTTCCATTTACCCATAATTCATATTCGCTTATATCAATTTCTTCATTCCAACTCACCGCATAACCGCCTTGTTCTATTCGCACATTTTTAAAAAAACCACGATTTGCTAAAGGTGTAAACATTGCTTTCTTCAATAATGGCTTAGCGTCATATTTTCGATATTCATGGTTAGAAAATTCAATCAATAACTGATAATCATCAAGCGGTTTTACAGAAATAATTTTAGGGCAATTCATCACTATTACTCCAAAGGTGGAAGTTTATGAAATTGTTGTGTTGTCCACATTTCCAGCAATTCGGTTTGATAGCGTGTTGCCCATTCGATAACCAGCTTTTTTGCTCGATTAGGTAAATCGCCTTCTATCATTTCCAACGTTTCGATTTCGAACAGTGCGTTATATTCGCCATAAACCACATGAAAATGCGGCGGCGGATGATCGCTGAAAAACAACTTGATGATAATTCCGTAAAATCTTGCTATTTCTGGCATTGTTATCCCCCTAAACAATTTTAATTACTCATACAACGCGTAAACCAGCATATCGATTTGCGATTCTAAGCTCTCATTTTTCAATACGACATTCTAAATAACCAGTTGCGTTTTATTTTCCAATGCTTGAGTTATCAATAATCGAGTATTTTACCTTGTTGCTGGTGTTATTCGATCAAGTATATAATACTGCAAGCATCCAGAAATAATTTCATGAGATATCCCATTCATCCCTTAATGCCTGAAAATCGGCGTTAATTTCCGCATCTGTACGCTTGCCTACTGGCAACAATGCAATAAACTCAAGCAGGTCGTTTCCACAGACGCATTAGTGACGACAGAATCCGGTTTTGTTTCAAGAAATTCGACAAAATGTAATACTTCAATGGCCTTAGCTATTGGCATGGCTTTGACGTGTTGATAAATAGTTTCGGCAATGTTCATGATTTTTTACCTTCAATATTATTAATTTCTGATTCGGTTGGGCCGTAACAACCTTAGGGTATGAATCGCATTTTTGAATGTCATTTCTCAATAGGGAAGGCAACTAATGACTCATTTGCGATTTCCATTGCTGAATTGCTGCCGTCGCTACTGCAACGGTTAACCATACAGCTTTTTGAATAACTTTAATATTTTGATTGCTAGATAATTCTGGATCACAGAGTTGTTTGCTCATATCCGCCAAATTTTTATACGGTATAGGCTGTTTACTAAATAAATTGCCATTACGATACAACGCTAATTCCTCAATTTGTGTTTTGACTAATGCAGCGTAAAAATATTTTGAATAACTTAAATTAAGTTCCATATTGACATATTCACGAAAAACATCCGCTTCAACAATAATATCTGAGATGCTCATAATATCTTTGATAACCTTCATAATGGATTTGGTTTCCATATTCCCAAAGGCTTTTTCAGTAGTGGTATAAACCATTTGATCAACTCGTACTACTTTGCCCTCTTCTATTAAATTATTTAAGTAAAATCCAGCATGCCCGAGGCTTTTACTTCTAAGTCGTTCAGCTATTTCCTGTTTAGTCATGGCAACTTTTGATTCATTAAGCACTTTTAAAATAACATCGGCTTGAGTAATGCGTTTTAAATCTGGATCAATGCTTACGCCATCTACATTTGATTTTCCATCAAAATAAAGCCCGTATTCTTCACCATACTCTCTGATAATATGTCGTAAGGTGTAATATTCAATTTCACTACGATCACTTTTACTCTGGTAATAATAATCGTGCAAATGCAGCGTTGTTAGTTGATTTTTTCTAAAATAGTCGAGCACATTCTGCATGATTTCGGGAATATCAAACTGCTCAAGATCAAGAAACATTAAATTCCGAAATGTTCCTAGACCGCATAAATAAAGAAATTCAGAATCGTGGAAGCCGCTTGCCGTTCTTGTTTCATCAAATGGTGTTGATGAATAGCCTTTTTTATTCACTATCCTAGCAATATCTTTCCAAGGCAATCCTGCTGGATGAAAAGTCAAGGCATGGGCAACAGCTACTATTTTGCCTATTTTTTTAGGATAAATACCTTCTTCATTTATTTCAATTTTGTTGTTTTTCTCAAGTTGCTTAATGCCATGAATTGCCGAGGCTTTGCTGTAACCGTAGTTTGACATCAATTCATTGATTATTATTTCTTGTGCAATAGGCGATGGATTAGTACAAAAAATAGGGTTAAGGATTTTATTGTTAATTTTCGGCATCGTTATTTCACGAATGCTACCACTTTCGACTTGGCAGCATAGTTCGATAAATGCGTAGAATAATTTATCTGTTGCAAAACATTTGGCTAAGTTGGGCAACAATACCGTTAAATCTTCAGACATTTTTTCACGGATATTTGCCCATAAAACTTTTGGTTGTATTGTCAAATGCAATGGTAAATTAGTATTGATTGGCTTTTCAAGCTGGCGTATTCGTTCTCTTGTCACCTTGTAGCGGTTTCCGATTTCCTCAAGCGACTCATGTTGTTGATTAAATCCCCAGCGTGAAAGCGCAATATCCATTTTCATTTCATCCAATGACCATAAATAGCCTTCAACATCTTCAATTAAAATATTATCAATTTCATTAAATTCGATTAAATAATTTTCTTTAAATAACGCCGATTTTTGCGTTTGTATTTCTAAAAAAACAGGTAATTGTTTTTTGAATTCAATTAGTTGATTAACATACAACTTACCAACAGCAGGTAATTTTGAAAAATGAATAGGGTCAATTTTAATAATGTCTTGCACGGTACTTACATTGCCTACCGCTGTTGAAATTCTTTTTATTAGTCTTTGATATTGCGTAGATAAGGCACGCTGATTTAATGGGGTTTCTAATTGCTCTGTTGAAAGCGTGAACGGCGGCGGTAATTCTGCTTCTATTTCTTCAATATAACTATTGGGCTGATTAATATCTGTAGTTATGAGAATATTTTGTAAGGTTATCAACAAGTCAACATATAATTTGCCTACGCCAGGTAATTTTGAAAAATTAGTAACGTCAATATCAATAATATCTTGAACCGTCTTGATATTATCCATTACGACTGAAATTCTTTTTATAAGCTTTTGATATTGGGTTGATAATGCAAGTGTATTTAATTGTGTTTCTAACTGTGCTTTTGAAAGCGTAATTTGTGGCGGTAATTGTTCTGTTCCTAATTTTCGTTTTCTTAAGCTTTTTTTTATTAATTGTGGTGTTTTTATTATCGTGCTTGAGTCATTTAGAATACTGGGTAATTCTTTTTTAAATTCAATAAGTGTTTCAATCAGCGTTCCAACATATGTCCCACCAAACCCAGGGCACTGTGAAAATTGATACGGTTTTAGTTCAAAAATATCACCAACAGTTTCAGCAATAAATTTTTCCCCAAACGAATTATTTAAACCACTAACTCTCGTTATACCCTGAATTAATTTTACATAGTTATCTGGAAGAGTAAGACTAGCCAAAGGCGTTTTATAGTATTCTGAAATATCTATTTCGGTATTTTCATCCATAAACTCATCATTAATTATTTTTTAGTATCACGTTTAAAGTAGGTGTGCCAGTTATAAATTGGTTGATGCTCAGGATAAGGAACTTTATTGTTATCTGTTTGTGATTGTTTATCTTGTAAACATTTGAAAAAGCGAAATTCTGAGTTAAATATTCGCTTAATTTCTGCTCTGTCTTCGACGGAAAGTTTTACTAAGTCCTGCCTTGTTTTGATAATTGTTAAAAATTTATCAATAAATAGCGATTCTTCATTTATATCCGTAAACGTTGTACTAATAGGCAATTCTATTTTAACGTCTTCTGTATCAGTTTGATGAGTTGATTCAATCGACTTATTTTTTTCTACTAAACAATTTTCTAATTCACTTTCATTGCCTAGCAAAAACCTAATTTCTGACTCAGAACAAGCGAGTAATCCATTATATTGATTAGCCAGACTAATAGCTCTATAGGTTGGGCAAATGTGATTTTGTTGATAAAAATGCTGTGCGTAATTCAAGCATAGGGTACGAAATAGATTTTGGTCGTATTGTTCTGTTAATGCCGCCTCCAAATAACCAAAATAGGAATCAAAGTGCGTGGCAATTTGATCGACGGTGATGTCAGCTAGAACATTTTCTATTTCATTCAGTGCGGGGATTTTATTGTAATCATCAAAATACCTTTGCAATACCTCAATAGCTTGCATGCGTGATTTAAGGCGATACTGTAGTTCTTCTATTAGCTGTAAAACTTGCGCCGCAGATTGGCTATAATTCACCTCTAACGATGAATTATGTACGGTTTCCTTTGTATCGCCTGGTGGCGATTCCCAATTGTCTTTTTCAATGGGAATGTTATTGACCCTTTTAGTCAATTGATGCACTTCGTTTAAGCGTTCTAACGAACCGACAAAATCCAACACATGAACATAATCTTTATTGGGTGTTTTGCGTAAGCCTCTGCCTAATTGTTGCAACCATACCGTATGCGATCCCGTATAACGCATAAAGACCAGTAGATTAGTTTCTGGAATATCGATACCTTCATTAAATAAATCACGCACTAAAATATAACGATAATTGCCTTCTCGAAAATCACGGATATTTTGCCAACGTTGTTGATCTGTCATTTTTGAGTGGACAAAAGTCGCGCTTCCAGCGGGGAAAAATTGAATGAGGTAGTTTATATGCGTAATACTGCGGCAAAAGACAATGCCTTTAAGATTGGGGATTTGTTTGTCTTGTACTGTTTTTTCTATGATGCGGACAACTTCCTCGTCTTTTTTATGCAGAAAAAGCCGTTGGTCCAAGTCGCTGATTGACATGCCCTTATCAAGTTGATCTATGCGGGATTGATCCAGGTCATCCAGTAGAACTAAATATTTTGGGAAGGCCAGCTTGTTATGACGTAACGCCCACGCTAAATCATATTTGCCCACATGCCCCGATGAACCACCAAAAAACGCCAGAACATCTTTATTGTCCTCACGAAACGGCGTTGCGGTAAGACCTACCAGCAATTTAGGATGAAAGTGTTGAACAACGGTAGCGTAAGTTATAGCGGGGGTATGATGGGCTTCATCAACAATCACCACGTCAAAAGTTTCTTTTTCCAGCGTGACTATTTTGCTAAATAGCGTGTCGAAACTGCCAAACACAAAATCGGTATATTCTGGGTCTGCACCACCAAAGCAAGCGGAAAATGAGTAAGTGCCAATGCCCAAGACGTTTTTAAATGCAGTCACGGATTGCAATAGAATTTCCACTTGATGCGCTAAAAACAGCACTCGTTTTACTTTGTCTTGTTGTAATAGTTGTTTAAGCAAATGGGCAACGGTATAGGTTTTTCCTAAACCTGTCGCCATTTCAATTAGCAGGCGATTCTTGCCATCGTTAAAACGTTCCAAACTGTCTTGAATAACGGTTTCTTGATATTTTCTGGGTTTAATCTCACGTCCAATTTCAGAGTGTTTTTTGATCCATAAATCCTGTAGACCATCACGATCAATAAGTTCAACACCTAACCTTAATGCCCGAACTTTTACCTCTGAGGTGAAATAGGAATTTGTTACTAAAATCATATTAGTGACACTGGCAAGTTTTGCACCTGTGACTAACTGATTTAAGGCTTTAACATCAACGGTTGATCCTGCTGTTCTTTGTTTAACTTCAATAGCAAATTTGCGTTTAGCTTTGTAGGCAAAAATATCAACACCACCATCACCGTGCTGAAATTCTTGTCCAACTTTGGTAATGATGGCATCGCTCCAACCAGCGGCAACAAAAACATCGCGGACGAAAATTTCAAAGTCAGACGATGAAAGGGAGTCTATTTTTTTGAAGTCGGTAATCATACGTTACATAGAGTAAGGTATAGAGTCTGAGTTGTGTTCGGTCTACCGTAACAGCGCTATGCAGCATTGAAGTTTCACACACGGTTAATGGGTCACAAAGAAACCGAATACATTGCTGAAGGATAGATCAACTAAGGTTCCACGGCTCTTTTTTCAAGAAAAAAATCCAGTAACTTATCGGTTACTTATCTGGAGCACTTTTATTATAGGCAAAATAAAATAATCCGGCTCCGATGATGATCATAGGCGTTGACAGTATCTGTCCCATTGTGACCCAATCCAGTGCCAGATATCCCAGATGTGCATCCGGCATTCTGAAAAACTCGACAAAAAACCGGAAACAGCCGTAGAAAAACACCGCCATGCCGGTAATTGCACCGGCAGGTCTTGGTTTATTTGAGTACAGCCAAAGAATAATAAACAGTACGATGCCTTCCAAAAAGGCTTCATACAGTTGCGAAGGATGACGGGCAAGCGGGCCGCCATTGGGAAACACCATCGCCCAGGGAACGTCAGTCGTTCTACCCCATAATTCGGAATTAATAAAATTGCCGATGCGCCCTGCTCCTAAACCTATCGGCGCCAGCGGCGCGATAATATCGGTTAATTGCAGCAAGGTGCAGTTCTGTTTTTTTGCAAAAAACCACATGGCGATAAATACCCCCAACATGCCGCCATGAAAAGACATACCGCCTTGCCATATCTTGAACAGAATAATCGGATCATTTAGAAATTCACTAAAATTATAAAACAGGATATAGCCGATCCTGCCGCCCAAAATTACGCCTAAAGCGCCATATGTAACCAGATCTTCTATAGCCTCCGGTTTGATCGGTGACCAGGGTTGCTGCGCGCGTTTTTGCCCTATAACCCAGACGGCGGCAAAACCTATCAGATACATCAGGCCATACCAGTGTATTTTTAGCGGGCCTAGACTTAAGGCAACAGGATCAATTTGTGGAAAGTTAAGCATAATTAAACATCCAGATTGGTTACATCCAAAGCATTTTTGACGATAAAATCCCGCCGCGGCTCTACGACGTCGCCCATCAGTGTGGTAAAAATCTCATCGGCTGCGATCACGTCTTCGATTCTGACCTGCAGCAATCGGCGGTTATTCGCATCCAGTGTGGTTTCCCATAATTGTTCCGGGTTCATTTCACCCAAACCTTTGTAACGCTGAATATGCTGGCCTTTTTTAATTTCCTTCATCATCCATTCAAAGGCTTGTTTAAAACTGCTGACGGGCTGCTGTCTTTCACCCATTTGCATATATGCGCCTTGATTAAACATACCCGCGGTATCATTCGCATAGCGGGCAATTTGCTGATAATCCTTGCTGTTAAAGAAAGTAGATGGCAATACAAAGGTTTTAGTGATTCCGTGCAGTCGTTTATTAACCACGGCAGAAAAATCATTGCCTGTTTTGTAGTCAAGTTCAATTGAGAATACTGCTTTGCTTTCACAATCTCTCAATTGTTGCTCCAGCCTGGTAAACCAGGCTGTGAGTTTATGATGATTCTGTTTGTGTTCATCGTTAATGACTTCCATCGAAGTAAGCTGTTCCAGGAAAACATCATCATAACGCCTGGATAAACGATTAATGATACTTACCACGCCGGTAAATTCCTTGGCGAGTTTTTCAAGACCCTGCCCCTGAATCGGTGGTGCAGTTTCATCGGTAAAGAGTTGGGCTTTATCGAGCGCCAACTGAATCAGATATTCATTTAATTGAGCATCGTCTTTAACATAGTGTTCCTGTTTACCCTTTTTGACTTTGTATAACGGCGGCTGGGCAATATAGATATAACCCTTTTCGACTATCTCTGGCAATTGCCGGTAAAAAAACGTCAGTAACAACGTCCTGATGTGTGATCCATCAACATCCGCATCGGTCATTATGATAATGCGGTGATAACGCAACTTGGCCAGATTGTATTCATCCTTGCCTATACCGCAGCCTAATGCGGTAATCAGGGTTCCCACTTCTTCGGAAGAAATCATTTTGTCAAAGCGGGCTTTCTCCACATTCAGAATTTTGCCCTTTAGCGGAAGAATGGCTTGGGTGCGGCGATCTCTGCCCTGTTTCGCAGAACCTCCCGCAGAGTCCCCTTCCACCAGAAACAGTTCAGACAACGCCGGATCTTTTTCCTGACAATCAGCGAGTTTCCCGGGTAGACCGGCAATATCCAGCGTGGTTTTACGACGCGTCATTTCACGGGCTTTACGGGCTGCTTCCCTGGCGCGGGCGGCATCGATAATCTTGCCGACAATGGCTTTGGCTATTTGCGGTTTTTCCAGCAGAAATTCCTGCAACTTTTCATTCATCGTCGATTCAACCAGCGGTTTGACTTCTGAAGAAACCAGCTTGTCTTTCGTTTGTGATGAGAACTTGGGGTCAGGTACTTTAACTGAAAGCACCGCAGTCAAGCCTTCTCTGGCATCATCACCCGTGGTTTGGACTTTTTCTTTTTTCGCCAGACCACTGGATTCAATGTATTGATTGACGGTTCTCGTTAATGCGCCTCTAAAACCGGCTAAATGACTGCCGCCATCACGCTGTGGAATATTGTTGGTATAACAGAATACATTTTCCTGATAGGAATCGTTCCACTGCATCGCGACTTCTACAATAACGCCTTCTTTTTCTGCAATAAAGTGAAACACTTCCGGAAACAGCGGCGTCTTGTTTTTATTAAGATGCTCAACAAAAGCGCTGATACCGCCTTCAAATTCGAACACATCCTCTTTTCCGGTGCGCTCATCCTCCAGGCTGATACGTACGCCTGAATTCAAAAATGATAATTCTCTCAGTCTTTTCGCCAGAATGTCGTAGTGAAATTCAACGTCCGTAAACGTTTCAGTGCTGGGTTTAAAGTTAATCAATGTGCCAGAGCCTACAGCAGGTCCAACTGCTGCCAATGAAGCAACCGGATTGCCCATACGATACTGCTGCTTGTAAAGCTGGCCATTCTTTCGTACTTCCAGATTTAGCTCTTCAGACAAGGCATTAACTACAGACACACCAACGCCGTGTAAACCGCCGGAAACCTTGTAGGCATTATCATCAAATTTGCCGCCGGCGTGGAGAACAGTCATAATAACTTCTGCCGCCGATCTGCCTTCTTCCTCGTGAATATCGACTGGAATGCCTCGACCATCATCAGAAACCGATACTGATCCATTGCTGTGAATAATTACCTTGACTTCCTTGCAGTAGCCGGCCAATGCCTCATCGATGGAATTATCAACAACTTCAAAAACCATATGATGCAAACCGGAGCCGTCATCCGTATCGCCAATATACATACCCGGCCGTTTTCTTACGGCATCCAGCCCTTTTAAAACTTGAATATTTGTACTATCGTATTGATCGTTATTGTTACTCATGACTCTCCCGATTTTCCTGTTGTTGTGAATGTTCCACGTGGAACATTACACCTGCTTTATAGTTCCATGTTCCACGTGGAACATTTTGAAGTTTGTTATCTGACTCAAATCGCCAAAATCAGCCATTTCTGTCGCCGTTATAAATACCTGGCAGCCCAGTGCAGATAAATAATGCAGTAATTTTGCACGATTAGTTACATCAAGCTCCGCCGCAAAATCATCGATCAGAATACAACCCATGTTGCTATGTTCATTAGCAAGCAGCTGAACCTGTGCCAGCTTCAAGCTCATTACCAATAACTTTAATTGACCGCGTGAAACAAAATCTCTCGCCAACCGATTGTTAACCAGTAATTGAAAGTCGGCACGATGCGGGCCGCTATGAGTAAACCCATAGCGGAAATCCTTATCCAGATCACTGGTTAAAACCTGCTGAAATTCTTTGACAATATCCCAGCCTGAAATAAGCTTTAGATCAATACCACCAATGGACAGGAATTTACTAACAATATCAATAAAAACAGGCTTAAACTTTTGCAAATAATGTTGCCGGTAGTTATTGACTATTGTACCGTAATAAACCAGTTCTTTATCCCAAACATTGAGCTGCTTGAGTTCCCTGGTTTTTAATAATGAATTTCGCTGGGATAATGCTTTCTTGAAGTTTCGCCAGGCAAATAAAAAATTTGCATCATCATTGAAAACACCCCAATCCAAAAACTCTCTTCTTAATTGCGCGCCTGCATCAAGTAATTCATAGCTTTTCGGATGGATAAGTTGTAACGGTAATATGTAGGCCAGAACCGATCTTTTTTGTGTTGATTGTTGATCGATACGGCAACAAAAACTTTTTCCATCCAGTTGTATACCAAGATGGAAAGTAGTGCCATTTGCTTGCGATGTTTGCGCCGAAACAATTAAATACTGCTGCGCAAAATTGATAACCGGCTTGATGGTGGCTGAACGAAAAGATTTGGCTCTGCCTAATATGTAAATTGCTTCGATCAATGCACTTTTACCGCTGGCATTTTCTCCATAAATAAAATTAATTGCCGAAGCGGGGATGATAGATTCCTTTTGAATATTTCTAACGGCATAAATATCCAGTTTCAATAACGTCATTACGGTAAATTCTAAAGCCTCATAGGCATCACAATAAATTTGTACGCACACTCGCCGGGTTCATCAATAAAACAACTGCTGGCATTGCTTGCGATGGTCAAGACAGCAAGTTCAGAATCCAGATTTGATACCGCATCCAATAAATACTGGGCATTAAAAGCGATAGATAAAGGTTCACCCGTATATTCAAGAAGAAGCTCCTCTTCAGCTTCATCATGCTCAGGATTGTGAGTGCTGATTCTTAAACTGTCAGGAGTTATATCAAAGGTTACGCCCTTAAATTTTTCATTCGATAAAATAGCAACTCGGGTTAACGCATCTTTCAGTATTTGTTTCTGAATATGGATTTGATCAAAGAAATCCTGTTGGAAAACCTTGCTAAAATCAGGATATTTCGAATCAACCAATTTCGCTGAAAAAATCAGATTCTTTATAAAAATTCTAATATTGTTGCTTGAGAACTCAATTTTCAGTTCCGCTTCCGGATCATCAAGTAAGCGTATCAGTTCCAGAACACCTTTTCTTGGAAGAATAATTCTGGCTTCATAACCTGTAGCCTGATCCAAATAATCTTCATAGATAGACAAACGATGGCCGTCAGAAGCCACCAGTTTTAATTTGCTACTGGAGATATTAAGTAGCAAGCCGTTCAAGTAATAACGGATATCCTGATTGGCCATACAAAATACTGTCTTTTCGAGTGCTTTTTTAAATTTACCGGCATTGATAAAAAAATGGTTCTCTAACTCGGATTCGGAAAATTCAGGATAATTATCCGCTGGCAAACAACTTAAAGAAAATCGGCTTCGATGGGATAATATTTTTACTTTATCATCCTGTTGCTCAAACTTGATTTCAGCTCCGTTCGGCAACAGTCTGCAAATATCCAAAAATTTTCTGGCAGGAACAGTGATAGAACCAGGTGCTGCGGATGCAATATGAATTCTGGCAACTATTTGAATTTCCAAATCGGTCCCTGTCAAAATTAGCTGATCATCGTCAAAGGCTACTAGCACATTCGAAAGAATAGGCATGGTTTGCCGTTTTTCGATAACACTGACTATTTGTTGCAACGGCGTTAGAATATCTTCTCGATTAATAATAATTTTCATATCTTTTATATTGTTATTTTTAGCGTAAAAACAAGCTGTGGGTTTGAAATTTCTGCACAAGTAATAATATATAGGTTATATTTTTTATATTATTACTATTAACATGACCAAAAGTTGTGCAAAACCTGAAATTTAATCTGTAAGTCAAGGACTTGTGTTAGCTGCAATATTGAAATTACAGTGTGTGTAATCTGTGTTTAAAAAATTTTTGATTAATAAAAATAAAATCCATGCACAAAGCTATCCACAAAAATAGTAATCTTACCTACAGTGTTATCCACAATTAATGTGACAAGGTTCTCAGCAAATTAGAGTAGTCCTCTGCAATTTTATGATCTGCTTCTTTTAATTCATTAATTTTTTTACAGGCATTCATGACGGTGGTGTGATCACGTCCACCAAAAGCATCACCTATTTCCGGAAAACTATGCGAAGTTAATTCTCTGGCCAGACACATAGCCATTTGCCGCGGGCGGGTGACGGTTTGCTTTCTGTTTTTTGACGATAAATCAGCAATGCGAATTTTAAAATATTCAGCGACTGTCTTTTGAATGTTGTCTATACTGACGAGCTTGTCTTTCAGCGAGATCAGATCATGTAACGCTTCCCTGGTGAAGTCAACGGTAATTTCACGTCCGGTAAACTGTGCATTTGCTATCACGCGTCTTAAAGCACCTTCAAGATCTCTGACATTGAAAGGTATTTTTTTAGCGATAAAAAAGGCTACTTCCTGATGAAGCTCAACATTAACCTGTGCTGCTTTTTTCATTAAAATAGCGGCTCTTGTTTCCATATCAGGAGGCTCGATTAAAACAGGAAGCCCCCAGCCAAATCTTGATTTTAAGCGGTCTTCAAGCCCTATAATTTCTTTTGGATATTTGTCACAAGTTAAAACAATTTGGTGTTTTTTTTCCAATAGTGTATTGAATGTATGGAAAAATTCTTCCTGGGAGCGTTCCTTGCCGGCAAAAAATTGAATATCATCAATTAAAAGTACATCAATACCACGGTAATATTCCTTAAAGGAATTGATTAAGTTTTGCTGCAATGCCCTCACCATATCCTGAACAAATTTTTCAGAGTGTAAATAAACAATTGTTGCTAATGGATTTTTTTCTAAAACAGCATTACCTATTGCATGTATTATATGCGTTTTACCTAAACCGGAACTGCCGTATATAAGCAAAGGGTTGTAAGCTTTGCCTATATTTTCAGAAACCTGAATTGAAGCTGCCTTTGCCAACTGATTGGATTTACCTTCGACGAAATTATCGAATGTAAATGCTTTGTTAAGAAAGTTAGGGGTCGATTTTTTTTCCTTAGCCGGTTTTACAGTATTTACAACGGCAGGTGTAATCGATTTTTTTGATCCGATTTCCAGATTCAAGTCCAATGTACCATTGGAAAAATCATGAATGGATTCTTCTATTTTTGCAAAGTAATGCTGTTTAACCCAATCCAGCACAAATCGGTTAGGTGCCAGTAATTTTAATTGCCCATCGCTTTCAATGGCTTGAAGTGGCCGTATCCAGGTACTGAAATCAGAACCGGATATTTCATTTTCAAGTTTAATAAGACAGTTATCCCAAATTGAGTTCATCGAAGTAGGTAAGCTATTGTTTTGTGTGGTGGAGAATTTTGCTTTTGATCACTATACGGTAATAAAACATTGCTAGGGCAATCGTACAATATATTATAAGTAATTGATTAATATAAATTTTAACTCACAAACGTATATCCTTGCGATAAATTTGCACTTAAGCAACTGATTATGCGAAGAGATTCGCTGCTGCAAATCATAGCGTGATTGTCCTGAAACGATGTACGATAGAATTGACAGGACATATAGATTATTTTATCATCCGCAGTCTTTTTTATCTGTTTTTGTTAACACTCATCTGATCAGGCTTTAATAATATGAAAAGAACATACCAACCCAGTAAAATTAAACGCGCCAGAACTCACGGTTTTCGTTCAAGAATGGCAACCGTTGGCGGGCGTAAAGTTTTAAATGCCCGTAGAGCAAAAGGCCGCGCCAAGTTAACTGTTTAGTTGACGTTGGGTGACAGAGCACCTATTCGGTTTCCCCTCAAAGCTCCGATTAAAAAAACCGGTTGAATATAAAAAAGTTTTCGTCAGGCCTGTAAAATCAAGTGACCAGTATTTTACCCTGTTAGCCATAAAAAATGATCTCGATCATCCTAGACTGGGCTTGGCAATTGCCAAAAAAAATATTAGAAAGGCAGTACACAGGAACATGATTAAACGGGCTGTCAGGGAAAACTTCAGAATGCAGCAACAAAATTTGGGGAATATTGATATTGTTGTTCTGGCTCACAGGGAAGCAGCCGATGCTCCGCTGGAATTATTAAGAAAGTCATTGGAAAAGCATTGGCTAAAGTTGGTAACCCGATGCGTTTCATGCTCATAGCAATAATAAAGTTTTACAAGTACTTTATTAGCCCCTTGCTTGGTTCTAACTGTCGTTTTTATCCAAGCTGTTCAAGTTATTCCTTGGAAGCACTTCAGCGTCATGGCGCCATTACAGGCTTCTATCTCACTCTCAGAAGATTATTGAAATGCCATCCTTTTCATGAAGGTGGCATCGACCCCGTTCCAGAAAAATTTGGTAATAAGAATGGATAATATTAGATTTATACTGATCGTTACTTTTGCAATGCTTGTTTTTATGTTGTGGCAGGCCTGGCAACTGGACTATGGTCCAAAACCTGAAGCTGCTGCAATTGTAAGTCAGGACGTAGGCAATACTAAAGAAGATTTGCCAACAGCAGGTTCACCTGCTGTTGAACATACCGAAGCCGCCGAACAAAATCCTGCTACTGTTGTCCCACTATCGACTGCTAAAATTTTGATTGTTAAAACGGATGTTATTGCGCTGGAAATTGATATGCAGGGCGGCACAATTACCAACCTGGATTTGTTAAACTACCCGGTAGAGAAAGCAAATACGGCTGTAAACAGTTTACGTAAAATGGTTGGCTTGCAAGTTGCGGAAATAAATACAGCGCCGGTGCGCTTATTCAACAGCAATCAAGAAAAACTGTTTGTTGCTCAGAGCGGTTTGATAGCAGGCAGCGGTTCTTCAGTTGCGCCAAATCATCATACAATTTTTACCAGTGAACAAAATAATTATACCTTGCAACCCGGACAAGATAGCTTAACCGTGCCATTAACATGGACAGATAATAATGGCCTTGTTATTAACAAGTTATTTACCTTTAAACGCGAAAGTTACGAGATAACACTGGCTCAAAAAGTCAGAAATAATACAGGTAAAGCCTGGTCTGGAAGACAATACAGCCAGTTATTAAGAGTGCCGGATACTGAAGGCAAGGGTAATATGCTGACAGGTGGCATGAGAGCTTATGATGGCGGCGTTATTTATACCGAAAAAGATAAATACCAAAAAATAAGCTTTGATGATATGGCAGATGAGACGCTTGATGTCACCACCAAAGGTGGCTGGACTGCAATGATTCAACATTATTTTGCCTCCGCCTGGATTCCACCAGCCGAGCAGGAAAACCATTTTTATACCAAGGCGCTGAAAGACGGACGTTATGTCATTGGTACATATTCTCCACCGGTAACTGTTGCAGCAAATACAGATGTTCAATTTGTTTCCAAATTATTTGCCGGCCCTAAAATTCAGCCTATGATGGAAAAAATAGCGCCAGGACTTGAGCTTACGGTTGATTACAGCGTTTTAACATTTATTGGTAAACCTATTTACTGGTTACTGAATAAAATTCACAATGTTATTGGCAATTGGGGTGTGGCAATTGTTGGCGTGACACTGTGTATTAAATTACTGTTCTTTCCCTTGTCACAAGCCAGTTTCAAATCAATGGCCAAAATGCGTAAAATCCAGCCGCGTCTTAAAGAACTGCAGGAGCGTTTTGCTGATGACAGGCCCCGTTTCAATACTGAAATGATGGCGTTGTACAAAAAAGAAAAAGTTAACCCTTTGGGAGGCTGTTTACCCCTTTTGGTGCAGATCCCTGTATTTATGGCTCTTTATTGGGTATTGAGTGAAACGGTTGAGTTTCGTCAGGCGCCCTTTATGCTTTGGATACAGGATTTATCAATACAGGATCCCTTTTTTGTAATGCCTGTCATAATGGGCATTACGATGAAAATTCAGCAAAGTTTGAATCCTGCGCCGATTGATCCTATTCAAGCGAAGGTCATGAAGATGTTCCCGATAGTCTTTACTATTTTCTTCCTGTTCTTTCCGGCAGGTCTGGTTTTATACTGGGTTGTTAATAACACACTTTCTATTATTCAACAGACTATTATCACCAGGCAAATAGAAAAAGCAAAGTAACTTGGCTTTAACCCGGGACACCATTGCAGCCATTGCCACACCGCCAGGAAATGGCGGTGTGGGTATTATTCGCATTTCAGGGACCTTGGTTACTGAAATTGCCAAACAAATCCTCAATAAATCATTAATTCCCAGATATGCGCTGTTTTCATCTTTTATAGATGATGATGGTTCTGTCATTGATTCCGGTATTGCCCTTTACTTCCCCGCACCCGCCTCCTATACCGGTGAAGCCATACTCGAACTGCAAGGGCACGGCGGCTCAGTTGTCCTGGACATGCTGTTGCGGCGGGTGTTATCACTGGGCGCGAGATTGGCCAATCCCGGTGAATTTACAGAACGCGCTTTTCTTAATAACAAACTGGATTTGACACAGGCTGAAGCAGTCGCCGATTTGATTGAAAGCAGCACCGAACAATCTGTCCGTTCCGCACAAAAATCGATGCAGGGCGTTTTTTCAGCGCAAGTAAACCAACTAATCGATGAACTGACAGAGCTTAGAACTTATGTCGAAGCCGCCATTGATTTTGTCGATGAAGAAATCGATTTTTTAACTGACGGCGTCGTCGAAAATCGCATTGTCAGATTATTGGGAAGCATTCGGCAAATCCGGAAAACGGCCCAGCAAGGCCGCTTGTTACGCGATGGCATGACGGTGGTTATGGCCGGTAAACCCAACGCCGGAAAATCCAGCCTGCTTAATGCTCTGGCCGGGCATGAGGCGGCCATCGTTACCGACATAGCGGGAACCACGCGAGACGTATTAAGGGAACGTATCCAGCTCGATGGTATGCCTTTGCATATCATCGATACCGCCGGTTTACGGGATAGCGATAATGCCATCGAACAAGAAGGGATTCGCAGGGCTCACGAAGAAATCCGGAAAGCCGATAAGATCCTGCTGTTGATAGACGCCAGCGAACCCGAACCCCAGGATATATTAAAAACCCTCCCAGCCAACATCGAGATCACCAGAATTTACAACAAAATAGATTTGTTAAGTCTAGCCCCTTCAATAAAACAGACAGAACACGGCACCAGTTGTTACCTGTCCATAAAAACCGGCGACGGCCTGGACTTATTAAAACAACACCTGAAACAAAGTGTCGGTTTTAACGAATCCACAGACACTGTTTTTATAGCCAGAAGACGGCATATAGAAGCCTTGAGAAAAGGCCATGAATTTGTCGAAAGCGCCTTATACCAATTGCAGACCAGCAAGGCCGGTGAACTGGTCGCCGAAGATTTAAGACAGGCACAAAACTGTCTTGCCGAAATTACCGGACAATTCACTTCAGATGATTTGCTGGGAAAAATATTTTCGAGTTTTTGTATTGGAAAATAAACTTCATTTCACGTCATTTCACAACGTATTAAAAATTAATAAATAACAGTAATTTAGGTTATTTATTGTATCAAAAATTAATCATAAACTATCATGACAACCTACTAAATTTAGTAGGTTTTCTAGTATGTTTCGCATTTTAACTTTATCAACATACTAATTTTATTGTAACCTTATGATGGTAAAAGCGAAATGGCACTTTCTGACGTAGCAGTAAAAAACCTCAAACCCCAAGCAAAATTAATCACAATAGCGGATGGCAAAGGCTTGTTTATAGGTGTCAATCCGAGTGGTTCCAAAGTTTGGTTATATCGCTACACATTTAAAGGCAAACAGGCAGCACCGTTCAAAATAGGTGAATATCCGGCTATGTCTCTATTGTCCGCGCGAAATAAGCGAGAAGAATTAGAGCATCTTCTAAAAACCGGTATTGATCCGCGTCAACAGCCCAAGGCCGGGCTTACATTTGGCGAATTCGTTGAAACCTATTATGAAAAAGTCGTATGTGTTGATCGAAAAAATCCTCTGGGAATTCGCCGTTATCTGGATAGGGATATTTTGCCGGTACTTAAGAATAAATTGCTTGTTGATATAACCATCGTTGATGTGCAAGCTATCGTTGAGTTGAAAAAGGCTCAGGGTTCGGACGCGGTAGCACTGGAGTTAAGGAATATCATCAAACGTCTGTTTGAGTATGCCTTGAGCAAGCAACAGGTAACATTCAATCCGGCGGTGCATGTACCCACGCGCTATATATTCAAAGGGAAAAGTAGAGACCGCGCCCTAACACCAGAAGAAATAAAACAATATTTAACCGGACTATACAACTCAAACGCAACACGGCGCAATAAATTAGCTTTGCTTTTAATGATGTTGTGCATGACGCGCAAATCGGAAACCTGCAAGGCTTTATGGGTCAATATTGATCTGGATAAAGCAGAGTGGGTTATACCCGCGGAGGATAGTAAAACCGAAATAGTTCATGTGGTTTACTTATCCAGTCAGGCCGTCGAAATCATGCGTGAATTAAAAAAGCTGGCGAGTCATTCTCTGTGGGTTTTTCCTAGCGTAGGTGACTATGGTAAGCCGATAGAACCAACTACGCTGAACCATTGTTTAAAGGTCATAAATTTTGAGATCCCACACTTTACGATTCATGACCAACGGCGCACTGCATCAACCTTATTGCATGAAGCCGGTTTTACGTCTGACGTTATCGAAAAGTGCTTAAATCATAAGATTAGTGGCGTTAGAGGCGTATATAACCGCGCCGCTTATCAGGAGCAGAGAAAAGAGTTATTGCAGTTTTGGGGTGACTATCTGGACGGATTGCTAAATAACAGCAATGTGATATTGGGTAAGTTTGGTAAACAGACTGCTTAATGAAGATTCGATACTAAGAAAAACACTATATATAGATGGCGGCAAGTGCGGATAAACTAGATATAGATAATTTGTGAAAAAACCCTTTAAAAAAACCGTGCCTTAAAAAACAAGCACCTGGAAAGTCATTTTTCGATTGATTCTCTTTATTAGGAAAAATCTCTATTTTTTTTCCGTGAAAGTAGCCATGCTTGATATCCTATCCTTGATCTGTAGTGATTATTACAGAGACAACAAAGCCAAAGCAATCCACCGACCGTGAGAAGAAAGTGATTACTTAGGCTTAACTTAAGTACAGCGTAATGTTTTGTTCTTTTTAGTTACAGACAATTAAACCTTAAGATGGGAAACCCAACAAGGCAATTTTGTATAATCATCGGCCCTTATTTTAGTATGTTCAATTAATACGTCAATGAATAGTTAAGTTTTCTGAACTTTACTTGATAGTATTTGATACTGTATGGTACGAATGACGGCAGCTCAAGAGTCAATTCAATACGCGCAAACTAGGACAATTAATGTCAAAAACTACGCTTGTATTGCGCCCCAAAACCGTCTGCAAACAAGCAGACTTTTCAATATCAACCTTCTGGCGTTTAGTTAAAGCCGCAGAGATCAAAACAATCAAATTATCCGCAAGATGCACAGGCGTTTTGCGGAGTGACTTTGAAGCCTACCTGAACAGATAAAAAACCCGAAACTTAACCGCTTAAGTCCGGGGTTTTAGTGCAATCCATACCACTGCAATGCGGAGCTGTTAGAGCTTATGTTGGCTTGGATTGCATTACCCGGCAATAAGGATAATGCCAAAATGAAAAAACTCAAATGTTTCAAAAATACCTCAATTACCACCTACATTAAAGCCAAGCTGATTAAGCTGTCTGAATTGTTATCTTTAGTAGGTTTCTCAATATGAATAATGCAATAGATCATTTCAGAACCGCTATACAGGACGAGGGCACAACACCACCAGATACTATTATCGGTGATGGAAATCTGCACCGCTACAAAATCGATGGAAAACTTATCGGCTGGTATGTCCTGCACCTGGATGGTAGAACAGCCGGTTCTTTTGGGGACTGGAAGCAAGGTATAAAAGTTATTTGGAAAATGGCAGGTAATTTTAAGCCGCTATCCGATGCAGCGCGTTTTGATTTTGCCATTGAACGCCACCGTCAAGCCCAAGTACGGCAAGCCGAAGAAAAAGCCCGCCATAATAAAGCAATTGAGAAAGCCGCCTATATCTGGAACCGGTCAACACCTGTTATCAATCATCAATATCTTGTTAAAAAAGGCGTGAAGCCCTATTCAGTGCGTTGTTATCGCGGTTCTTTAGTGATACCACTCTATGATGAAAGCGGCGTATTAGTAAGCCTACAATTTATTGGCGATGATGGATCAAAACGGATGATGAAAAATGGCAAGGCACAGGGCGCGTGTTGTTTTATCAACGATGCAGCAGACTTAAAGCCTGGCGGCACAATCTTAATTGCGGAGGGCTGGGCGACCGGCGCGAGTCTGTACGAAGCCACAGGCCACTTTACCATCGTAGCTTTCAGCGCTGGCAATCTAACAGTCATTGCAATACAAACCCGCAAGCATCACCCAGCTAATGAAATCATCATTTGTGGTGACAATGATGCAAGTGGAGTGGGTCAGAAAGCAGCGAGAGAAGCAGCCTTGGCTATCAATGGCCGTTACATTTTGCCGCCTACGTTAGGAGACTTTAACGACCACTTAGCAGGGAGTGTTAAATATGGCAGCTAAAAAGAGAAAAGTAGCCCAAGACACGGTTACTGAAGCTGATTTGAACTTGACCGTTAGCAATATTCCTGTTTTGGCGGATGCTTTGCCCGAAACCTCTGAAAAACAACTTAAATCTGTTGATTTGATGGTTACCTCGGTTACTGCGGTTACCGCCAGTAATGATGAGGCTTGTAGCGGTAACCAACAAGATGAAGCAATGGTTACCTCGGTTACCCCTGATAATGAAGCTTCCTTACTAGCAACTACCTTTTCAATGGTAAACCTGATTAATGAAGCAATAGACCCCAACGAAGAACCGCCAATAAAGGCAAAAGCACCCAAAATTAACAGACCTTGCTATGCAGTTTATGATGAATGGGTTAGTTTTTCGGGAGGCCAGAATAGGCCGGGAGTTTATTACCATGGCATTAAAACTGACAAGCAGGGCAATGTAACGGAACCAGATGACTATATCTGCGACCCGCTCCACATAGATGCGGGCAGTTGCGACAGTTCAGATCATAACTTTGGCCTGATGTTACGTTTTAAAAATCAGCGTTATCGATGGTGCAAATGGTTAATGCCGTTGGATATGTTGTCGGGTAGCTGTGAGGAGTTAAGAGCGGAGTTACTCAGGAAAGGCTTAAGTATAAACCACCATAAACGCAATCATTTACCCAGCTATTTGCAGTCACAACGACCTAATAAACAGCTTGAATGTGCGTTAAAAGTTGGCTGGCATGGTGATTGTTTCATCTTGCCGGATAGGGTTATCGGTAATCGTGATGATGTATTTTTTCAAACAGATCATGCAATCACCGCCGAGTACGGGCAACGTGGAACGCTGGAAGAATGGCAGCAACACATCAGCCGTTATTGCATGGATAATCCTTTATTACTCTTTCAAACCAGCATCGGATTTGCAGGCGCATTACTGAAAAAATGCCATATTGAATATGCTGGCTTTCATATCTTTGGAGATTCTTCTAAAGGAAAATCAACGGGGCATAAAATTGCCGCGTCTATCTGGGGCGGCGAAGGATTCAGAAAATCATGGAAAGCAACCGGTAATGGATTAGAAGCTGCTGCCGTATTATTCAATGATGGTTTGCTGGCACTGGATGAGTTGGGCGATTCTGACGCACGGGAAGTTAATCAAATCATCTATGCGTTAGGCAATGGCACCGGCAAACAACGCGCTAATGTGAAGGGGACAGCGCGACCTGTGCATAAATGGCGAATAGTCTTGTTGTCCAATGGCGAAAAAACCCTGGAAAGTCATTTTCAGGAAAAAGGTCTATCCGTTAAAGCCGGTCAATCGGTGCGTTTGTTGCAGATACCTGTATTCGGAAATTATGGTGCCTTTGATGAATTGCATGGCATGAAAGATGGGCGATTATTTTCTGATACCCTACAAAAAAACACCTCGGATTATTACGGTGCAGCCGGGATTACTTACCTTGAACAGCTGGTGAATGATACTCAAGACTTTGGCGGATTGCTTGAAGAGGCAATTAAACTTTTTACGTCAAAGAATATGCAACCGCAAGAGTATCGTGCGGCGCGGGCATTTGCTTTGATTGCATTGGCGGGTGAATTAGCTACCGGATACAAAGTAACCGGATGGACTGAAGGAGCAGCACTGGAAGCAGCATTAAAATGTTTCGAGCAATGGCGTAATCATCGGGGCATAGGTGCTACGGAAGATAAAGTTATCCTGGAGTCAATCATAGACTTTATTGCCCGATATGGTGACAGTCGTTTTACGCCAAAAGTAGACAATGGTACCCCCATAAGAGCAGATAGGGCGGGTTGGTATTCAGATGGACATAATGATGAACGCACCTATCTTTTCACATCGGCTGGCTTGAAAGATGCGACCACCGGCTATGACCAAAAGCGGGTTATTGAAGCATTGACTAAGGCTGGTTGGCTGATTCGTGATAGTAATGGACATCCAACTACACAACATAAGATACAACGCCGGAACAGTAAGTTTTATGCGGTCAATTTAGGTGAGACTAGCCAATGAGCTTAATGGAGTTTTTCACTAATTACACCCCAAAAACAACGCTTAAAGAGTCTGAAACCGTAAAAGGTAACCAGGGTAACCGCCAGAATTGTGCAACGGTTACCGCTACAATGCCCGCTAAATCTAGCGGCAACCGAGGTAACCAGGGTAACCACGAAAATATAGTAAACGAAGTAAAATTTGAAAGTGAAAGCATCCGCGAATACGTTGAAGAACGTGCTGCAATCATGGAGTTTGACGGTGGCCTATCGCGCAAGGAGGCAGAGCAAGCCGCCGCAAAGGCAATCCGTGTTTATTGCTATCGAGTAAAGGATAAGCCCATCTCTGAGTTGACCGTGATAATGCCAAACACAGAGTTGGACGAAGCCTACCAAAAGTTAAAACTAAAGTATGGCGACAGGCTATTAACCGTTTATGAACGCCCTTGTTTTACGACTGATAACAAACCCAACCAGAAAAATATCAACATTCAATTATCCAGCACAAAAGGTATAACCCATGACAACATCAATCATCCAGCTAAAAGCTAACCAAAGTAACGCCTTAAAATCCACCGGCCCGGTAACAGAAGAAGGGAAAAAGATTGTAGCTAATAATGCGGTTAAACATGGCCTATTCTCAAAACATCTGGTTCTTAATGATGAAAACCCGGAAGACTATCAGCTCTTGCTTGATGGACTGCAAACAGAGCTTAATCCGGTGGGTACTCTGGAACTATCGCTTGTTGAACGCATTGCCGTTACCTTATGGCGGCAAAGGCTTTTAGTTAGATCAGAAACAGCGCATATTGAATTAAGTAACACACCCAGCAGTATTGTTTCAGCCGTTAATGCCGAACTGAACCTGACTTATTCGGATAAGAAAGTCTCAGAAAGTGATTTAACCGAGTTTGATCAGAAACATTATCAATGGTGCAGGTCTGTTATTGAAGAATTTGAACTAAATTTAAAATATGGGATGAACCGTTGGAGTTTTTTTACGACCGTATAAAATACTGCCGAGATGAAATCAAAATAGCAGAACAACGCCCTTTAGTGCTGGAAATAGCCAGAGCGATACAAAATAAACGTGCTATCTTGCAGCTGGGTCAGTTACGCGATGCACTGGCTAAATACCAAGTCATGCTGGATAACGAACTGTACAAGGCCATTAAAGTACTTAGAGAAACTCAAGTCTGGCGGCTGGATGCCTTAAATGGCTTTGTTTTGGAAAAAGGTAGCGTTTCTGGAAAGTAACCTGAGATATTTTTCAGTTCACTTTTTGGCACTGTAAATTATTAATGAGCAGCCTAAGAGACGCAACAAAAACTGCTGCTACATTTATTTTACGAAGCACAGCACAATGGGTCACTTTTTATAGGACGGAAAAGCAATATGAGCACAGCAAAAGACAAGCAATCAAGCATCAATGTCCAGGGTACGGCGATTAGCATTATTTCACATAGTGATGAGGACTACATTAGTCTGACAGATATGGTACAAAACTTTGATGGTGGAACATCCCTGATTGATACTTGGTTACGCAATAAAAATACTTTGGAATTTATTGCTGTTTGGGAGCGGATGAACAACCCAAATTTTAATTCTGTCGAATTCGACGGAATTAGAATGGAAGCAGGAACAAACAGGTTCCGACTCTCTGTAAAAACGTGGATGGAAAAAGTAAACGGCATGGGTGTCATTGCTAAAGCAGGACGGTATGGCGGCACATTTGCCCATAAGGACATTGCTTTTGAGTTCGGTTCTTGGTTAAGTCCAGAATTTAAACTATATTTAATCAAAGAATTTCAACGCCTTAAAGAAAGCGAAAATCAGCGGCTATCCATGGAATGGAATCTTAACCGTACCCTGTCCAAACTAAATTACGCTATTCATACCGAGGCCATTAAAGAACATATCATCCCGAACCTAGTTACAGCCGATCAGGAAAAATATGTGTATGCCGATGAAGCGGACTTACTCAATGCCTCATTGTTTGGTAAAACTGCTAAACAATGGCGAGATGAAAACCCGGACAAAAAAGGCAATATGCGCGAAGAAGCCAGCGTAGCACAATTACTGGTGTTAGCTAATATTGAAAGCATGAATACAGAATTTATCCGTATGGGACTTTCTCAGAGTGAGCGGTTAAAAAAACTAAATGCCATTGCCATTAGTCAGCTTCAATCACTTGTCGGTCATGCCAGTATTAAAAAATTAACCTAGAGTATCGTCAATGATAGAAGATAAAAGCCTGGATGTTTTAGCCGCAAAGGTGGCGCAGTTACGCGAACTGTTCCCTGAGGTAATATCGGATGGCAAGATAGATTTTAATCGCTTAAGGTATGTTTTAGGCGATGAGGTGGAATTTCATAATGAGCATTATGAATTAAGTTGGGCTGGTAAATCAGAGGCGCGGGCTGAGATTCAAAAAACCACCAGCTCCACTTTAATTCCTGATGATAGCGGAATTGAGGCTGAGGGTTGCGGCAATATTTTTATTGAGGGGGAAAACTTAGAAGTTCTGCATGTGTTGCAGCGTTCCTATTTGGCAAGATCAAGATGATTTATATTGATCCGCCCTATAACACCGGCAACGATAGTTTTGTTTACCCTGATGATTACAGCGAACGTCAAAGCGACTATAAAAAACGCGTGGGCATAACGAATGAAGAAGGCTTTTTAAACAAACAGGATTTATGGAAAAAGAACACTAAAGAAAGCGGGCAGTTTCATTCAGTGTGGCTGTCGATGATGTACCCACGCTTATACCTGGCGCGGAATTTGTTACGTGAAGATGGGGTTATTTTTGTCAGTATTGATGAAAATGAAGTTTCAAATCTTAAATTGTTATTAGATGAAGTGTTTGGAAGCGAAAATTTTATAGGGCAAATTGCAAATATAAACAACCCTAAAGGGCGTTCTGATGACAAGTTTATAGCAATTGCTCATGAGTATACTTTAAACGGTCAAGTTCTCGGCTTTTTCAGAAAACAATTGGAACTTCATGGTCATTAGAGTTTGCATGTTAGCCTTGAAGCGGGTGCTGAGTTCGGCGATACAGGTATCGATGCTTTTCTTG
>JAQTMV010000002.1 GCA_028714175.1 Methylococcales bacterium | reverse complement strand
CATCCCGAACTCGGAAGTGAAACCGCTTAGCGCCGATGATAGTGTGGCAGGTTGCCATGCGAAAGTAGGGAATTGCCAAGCGCTTAATCTAAAAAACCCGGACCCCGTGTCCGGGTTTTTTTTGCCCATGTTTTGTCAAAAACACGGTTACACGCCTTATTATTAATATTCTGATTCGCAGAGAGATTCTTGAATTATCAATTGCCTAGGAAAGTTCCACGTATAATTTGCATGAAAACATGTCTCATTCTGATGAAGCGCGTACATTACTGCGTGCACTTTACCAAACGGAAGCGGATTTGCTGCCTGATCTGGAAAAGCAAACATTAACCATCCGTCTTTATCATCTGGCAAATGTTATGTCTGATAACGTGATTGAAAAATTTCGCGATGAACTTAATGCAACAAAAACTCGGTTTCCTCGTACAAATTTGCGCATGATGTTTAAATTAGGGCCAATTTAAAAGCCTGGAGAAATGGGTGTCTGAAGTTTCGCTAATCCCGCATGGCGCAACAAAATTTTAACATTGAAAGCTCTATATACAAGTATTTATATGCTAACCTATGCGTCATTTTAACTGAGGAAAAGAAATGCAAGCAACAGTCAAATGGGTCGATGGTGTAATGTTTGTCGGCGAAACTGGCAGTGGTCATGCGGTAGTGATGGACGGCCCCCCTGATCATGGTGGACGTAATATGGGTATGCGCCCGATGGAAATGATTTTATTGGGCTTGGGTGGCTGCTCATCTTTTGATGTGGTGCAGATTTTACAGAAAGGCAGAAATAATATTGTGAACTGCGTTACGGAAATTTCAGCTAAACGGGTTGACGCCATACCCAGCGTGTTTAGTAAAATTCATCTGCATTTTGTTGTTAGCGGTCATGATTTAAAGGCATCGGCTGTGGAACGGGCAGTGACATTGTCAGCTGAGAAATATTGTTCTGCCTCCATTATGCTAAGCAATGCCGGGGTAGAAATTACCCATGATTTTGAAGTTATCGAGGTTTAACAATTTTGAATAAATTGCAATTACACGGCTTTAACAATTTGACAAAGTCGCTCAGTTTCAATATTTACGATATTTGTTATGCACCTGCCGAGCAACAGCAGGCCTATATTGAGTATATTGATGAAGCCTATAACGCCGACAGATTAACGCAAATTCTTAAAGATGTTGCCGAAATTATCGGCGCGCAAATTCTTAACATTGCTCATCAGGATTATGATCCACAAGGCGCCAGCGTTACCATGCTGATTTCAGAAGGCGATGTTGCGCCGCCTCCGAACATGAATAGCCAATCGCCGGGGCCTTTACCGGAAACGGTACTGGCGCATCTGGATAAAAGCCATATTACCGTACACACTTATCCTGAAAGTCATCCTGATAACGGCATCAGTACTTTTCGTGCCGACATTGATGTGTCAACCTGCGGTCGGATTTCGCCATTAAAGGCGCTCAATTATTTAATCCATAGTTTTGAATCCGATGTGGTGACGATGGACTATAAGGTGCGTGGCTTTACCCGCGATATATCAGGCAAAAAGCATTATATCGATCACAACATCACGTCTATTCAGAACTATATTGCCAAAGATACGCAGGAAAGCTATCAAATGATAGATGTCAATGTCTATCAGGAGAATATTTTTCATACCAAAATGATGCTCAAGGAAACCGAGCTTGAAAATTATTTATTTGAAAAGGAAAGCAATCTATCTGCCGCTCAGAAAACAGAGATAGAAAAGAAACTGCAAAGAGAAGTAGCTGAAATTTTTTATGGCCATAATTACAGGCGTAAGAAAATAAAAGTCGCAGAACAGTCGCCCTGAAATTTTGGTAGTCCCTACAAATTAATGCGGGTAGCTATTCGGAGGTATTTTTAGTCATAGTTCAGCAATAAAAAATTTGCGGAAATACTGCTGATGTATTGAATAAAGATCAGCGAACCATTGCAACATGGCAGCGTTGTAAGAAGACACCGTTGGCTTTTTGCGGAAACGTTAGTTAGATAACGGTATTGAGTAGAAATCTGCTTCGGTATCTTGAGTCGTCATTTATTAAAGCATAGTAGTTTAGCCTCAATTGAGGCTTTGAACCAACGTATCTTGGCAATCATCTCGTTCTTTAATGAGACGTTGGCAAAATTATTTCGGTGGACTTGTTATGGCAAATCTCTGCTCATTTAGATTATCGGATTTATTCGAAAGCTGGGTAATAGCATTATAGGCAGCATGATATAGCCCGATAGCGAATTTCAGACCCATCCTTGGCTGCGAGCGCGTATGGGCCTGGGTGAACTTCTTGACCAAAGATTTAAGGGAGCACCGGCCTGACGCTTGTATACCATCAGCGATAAGTCACTAGAGCCCCCCGGTCCTATTGCCATACCGATCAAAAAGCCAAAAAAAGAACAAGCTATCCGCAACTGGTTCCAAGCATGTTCTCAGCGTGTCGAAGAGTTCGTCTGCAAAATGCGTCTGATAAACTTAAAATCGGCTTGGACAAAAAGGACACGATCAAAAACTACTCGAAAATACTTGAACGAATCGATCGACCGCGCGAAAAAAATAGCCGTGTCGCGCAAGACTATCGCATTGAAGTCACTGCAGATGCTAACAAAAACAACGCCATCAGACTTGACTGGCAACGTGAATCCCAAAGTGATCAAAAGAATCAGTTCTGTGGTGTTTACTGCCTGAGAACCAACATTCCGGACTGGTCGGAAGGACAGTTATGATCAACTTACACAATGCTGACAGCGATCGAAACCACTTTTATAAGCTCGAAAAACCGTCCGGTGTACCGCCATAAAGAAGATAGGTGTGTTGATTCTTTTTTAAGTTTTGATGGCTCATTCCGTGTCCAACAAATTTTCTAATAAAAACGGATCGTCGAAATGACGTCTGCCGATAAAAGCGATGGCGTGAGTACCCCATTGCCGCATGGCGCCAGGACTGGCGACACCGTAGGGCCAGAGCAGAAATCGTTCGGTGCGCTCACTGGCATCGATAATTCCGTCTTTACCGAACAGGCTGCGCTTTCCACCGCCTGGCATCGGTAAAGAGCGCAGTTGTCCGGAATCAAGCAAAACATAGCTGAGCGTTGCCGTCTCGTCATGATCGTATACAAGAGACACTTGTTGCAGATAATGCGTACGGTTTTGTAAACGCAGTAACAGGCGATGACCGGGCCTAAAAGTGGCGAGGGATTTGGGACTTAACACCGGTTCTGCGCCGTCTTTCGGCGGTATCGCCCGGTATCCCGGGCCGGGGAACAGCATGTAATAGCAACCGCAGCCGTGAATACTGTCGAAAGCGATAGGTGCGCCTTCGAGATTGAGCGTAACGCGCCAGATTACACTATCCAGCGGCCCGCCGTATAGATCCAGCATGCCAGTTTTCTCACGGGCCGGCAGCCATATTTGATAGATCAATTGCAGCAGCACCTTGTCGCGCCAACGGGCGTATCCATGTGCGACATAAACCGCCGGTTGCCTGATATTAATCCACGGTTGTCCATCGCCGTCCAGACCAACTGCACCAATTTTATCGGTATCGTTGCGGGTATCGATTTCCCATATGGGGGCGAAATGCTCCAGCAATCGTTGCAATTGCAACGAAGTAAGCTGAGGAATCGCCAACGGGTTATTGTAAGCCAACCTGAGCATCGCGGCAATGCGTTCGGGTGTCAAATGATCTTTGTGCAGTGGACTATAGCGGGTAAGCTTGCCTTGCAGCGGCAGTTCTGGCAGCGGTATTTTGAAACTGGCGTCCTGTTTCCGGTGCAACTGCTCGATGCCCAATGCGGCCGCGTAACGCGTTAGCAGATACAAGCCAGAAACTCGTTTCCAGCTTTGATAAGCATCGGTGACTTTAGCCAGTTCCAATAGAATTTTTTTATGTCCCAGCGCGTGTAAACTGTGTTTGTTCAGGCGCTTGCTGCAATACTCTAAAGCTTGTTCTAAGGAGTTGCCTTCAGGGATTTTCGAAACCAGATGCTGCATGGATGAGGCTGGCAGATTGGCGATCTCAAGCTTTTTGCTCATTGCATCGAGTTGCCGCATTTGTTCCAGCCATTCAGCATAGGCATTTTGTGATGTCGCCCGGTCGCCCATCGAAGCCAGGAAACGGTTGACTCTTAGCTGAGGAAAGCCGTTGATACGCAGAGTTCCGGAGTCTTTTAATTCGTATTCTTCCAGCGCGGCCTCAATGTTTTCTAACCAACGTAGACACATTGCATCTTCTCCTGTTAGTGAAGATTCGGGATACGGTCTTAAGGCAACACACCCTTGAATAATGAGAACCAGGCAACAGACAATCGCGGAATACCACATGCATTTCACTCTTAAAGCGATGTATAGTCCGGCAAGCAGATTATTTTTCTACACCGGTAGCAGTAGATTATGCACGATCTTAATGAACGGTAAATGTAGAAACGAAAATAAAGCGGGAATTTCCATACTCAGGAAAATAAAGAAACCTAATTTCTAACGAGGCTCCGCCTCAGACCAACGAGTCATGGGAGGCGCTGAATTAAAGTTGGGCGGACTCCGTTAGCGCACCGGGTATGGTAAAGTTGCCATGCCCGGTATTAGATCGCTGAGCGATCAGACCCTTAAGGTTAAAATATAAAAAGCTAACGGAGGCCGCTATTATGGTATCTCAAAACGTTGCCGAACTAAGCAAATATCATGTTGTGCTGGAACTCGAAAGCATTGATCGCAGGTATCTTAATGGCTACGTTCCGGGGCTTCAGACTGAAGGCGGGTTCATTCACTTCGTACCCAAGCACTTGGAGTTTCCAATTGCCTCGACGGCGGTGATCTCTCCGTTGTCTAAGGCATTTGTCCATGCCATAGAGGTGTTTGCCAATCTACTTCTACCTGTTGGACGAAGACTTCGGCCCTCTGTTTATCAAATTTTGTTTTCACTTTCCTTAGGCGTTGGTGCATAAATAAACTGATGACACTATGTCCCCTTACCCCAATTGTCTTAACACAGTATTGTCCCTACCCGAACCGACACAGGTATGCCCAAATAGGTCATGACATTCATCGCCGCGACACGTGTATGCACCTCGGTGACCTGGGTTTCAAACAAATGCGAGGCCAAACTGTCGCCGAACAGTTGCTTGAGGCGGTACAGGGTGTTTTCCGCGATACTACGTCGATGATAGCCTGATTCTTTCTTCCATGCCGCCATGCCCCGTTGGGCCACTTTCTCCAGCACCGCATTCCGTGGCTGACCTTTTTCCCAAGGCACGGCGTTTTCGCGCGGCGGCACGACCGGCCTGGTTTCCCGTGCTGGCGCTACCGCGTATGCCTGGCGAGTATCATAAGCGCCATCAGCGTCGATTTGTTCAAGCTCGCCTTCACCATAAACTTTCAGTCCCGTTGAGTCCACTACCAGGTGAATAGGCTCTTGGCGAGGAATCATGACTGGCAACCGACTGGCACGCCGCGATATCTGCGTGTGATCCGGCACCGGTAATTCCAGCCCCATCAAGCGCATCAGCGAACAAGCCAATTCTTCCACCGAATGGTAGGCAGGCGAACTACCGCTTTGAGCATCAGCAAAACCTGAATCGTCGCATCCGAATAGATCACGGTGCTCCCCGTTTGCCCGTGCTCTGGCCTCCCCAGTGTTGGCGCAGAAAGTCTTCTTCAAACCAGACTGTTATGTCACCTCTTCGCACCAGCGCACGGTCGTACTCCGGCCAGTTGGTTACTCGATACTTATCTTTAGCTTTAGACGCTTGGCTTTCAGGTAACGTGGGATTCGACATGTTCTGCTCATTTCAGGCTTATCGGACCTAATACTATGCCAAATTTAGCGGATTTATGCACCAACGCCTACTTTTTTGTAGCGGTAAAACATTAAAGCCGCAAGCCTGTAACAAAGAGGGATTACGGGACAGCTCTCGCTGCAACAGTTCAATCGACTCATGTTGAAAAACCACACCGGCTACTATCGCATTCCATATAGGGATCACCAGGTAGTCATCCCGGCCCAGGCCACGTTTCGCACCCAAAGCAGCGATCAAATCGCTGTCCGGCAGATGATAACGGAGCAGATAAAAACGTTCCAGATCCGAACGTGCTTCGACGGCGTACCAAGCAAATAATGCGCCTGCAATCCGAGTCATAAAATATCTCCAATTGACCTACTTATCAATGGGTTAATTATCACACAGCCGTTTATTAGCCGGCTCATCAATCTTGGGGTAAAAATCTGTAAAAAACCGTGATCTTATCTCTCAAACCCTGATTCTACCGTTAAAATTTGGGGTAAACGATTTTCAGGGAAGGCTGTAGGCTCGGTAAATCGCGGCTTACAAAACAGCGCAAATGGCTCAGAACGGGTCTCTAAAAACGCCGGACTTCGTCTGGACACTCCTGAGCATAACAAACGTTCTTTGCCTGATATTTGGCAATCTATACCCTGTCGTTAAATATGGCATTGAGAAAACATCGTTTTTATGGTGTAATGCCATCGTTATACGTCTTGATGCGCCTCTTGTTATTAGTGTCTTTGACTTGAGGGGGATGGTTTCGCCGCAACTGCCGCAACTTGTTTGGAGAGTGGGCTTCAACTATGCAATTTACTATAAAAAACGGTTTAGACTTGCCTATAACGGGAAGTCCTGAACAAATTATTGAAGATGGCAACAAGGTTTATTCCGTTGCGATTCTGGGTATCGATTATGTTGGCATGAAGCCTACCATGATGGTTAGTGAGGGGGATACAGTCAAGCTGGGTCAGATACTCTTCACTGACAAGAAAAACCCGGGAAGTGTGTTTACTTCGCCTGGTGCAGGTGTTGTTAAAGCTATAAATCGTGGTGCGAAAAGAGCATTGCAATCTGTTGTTATTGAACTTAAAGGTTCTGCACAGGTATCTTTCAACAAATACAATGAGTCCGAACTCAACAATTTAACTGCGGAACAGATTAAGGAAAATCTGGTGGCCTCGGGTTTGTGGACCACCATACGTACACGACCTTATGGCAAAACGCCTGCTATAGAAAGTAAACCCAGTTCCATTTTTGTGACGGCTATAGATTCCCGGCCTTTAGCGGCGGATCCTGCTGTTATTATTAAAGCGCGGAGTGATGATTTCGTGAATGGCTTGGCTGTTATTGCCAAGCTGACTGATGGTAAAACTTACGTTTGTAAAGCATCAGGCGCCGATATTGACGCAGGCAATGCTGCAACAGTAGCTGAGTTTTCCGGCCCGCATCCTGCCGGTCTGCCAAGCACCCATATTCATTTTATTGATCCAGTCAATGTTACAAAATTTGTCTGGCACCTGGATTATCAGGCAGTAATAGCAATTGGTGCATTATTTACCACCGGTAAATTGAATGTTGAAAGAGTGGTCTCATTAGCAGGCCCTGCCGTCAAAAATCCGAGATTACTGCGCACACGCGTTGGCGCTAATATCAATGATCTGGTTGCTGGCGAATTAGCGGATGATGTTGAAAGCCGCGTGATTTCAGGTTCTGTATTGTACGGACATACAGCTGCTGATTGGGCTTCCTATTTAGGCTGTTACAGCAACCAGGTATCGGCGCTGCAGGAAGGCCGTGCTCGCGAATTATTTGGCTGGATAATGCCGGGCAAGGACAAATATTCAGCGCTTAACGTTTATACATCCAGTATTGAACGTAAAACTAATCGCAAGTTTCCATTAACAACGAATAAAAACGGAAGCAACAGAGCGATTGTTCCTGTCGGCGTTTATGAAACCGTCATGCCTATGGATATTTTGCCAACGCCGTTACTAAAATCATTGGTTGTCGGCGATTCAGATCAGGCTCAATTATTAGGTTGTCTGGAACTTGATGAGGAAGATGTCTCCTTATTTACATTTGTAGATCCAGGTAAACATGACTTCGGTCCTGTGCTGAGAGCGAATTTAACTAAAATTGAGAAGGAAGGATAATGTCGGCTAGAGAAATTTTAGACAGCATAGAGCCGCACTTTACAAAAGGCGGACGCTTTGAAAAGTATTACGGTCTGTATGAGATGGTCGATACTTTCATTTATACACCGTCTGATGTAGCGCGCGGTTTCACGCATGTTCGTGACGGCAATGACCTGAAACGAACGATGACTTTTGTCGTAATAGCAACGCTATTCTGTGTGTTAATGGCGATGTATAACACCGGCTATCAGGCTAATCATGCCGTGGCAGTCATGGGCTTGGAGAAGATAGATAACTGGCGCAGTATACCGATGATGATATTCGGGTATAGCACGATGAATCCATTTTCCAATCTGGTTCATGGCGCCTTGTACTTTTTGCCTATTTACATCACGACACTGGCTATTGGCGGCATTTGGGAAGTATTGTTTGCCACGGTACGTGGTCATGAAGTCAACGAAGGATTTTTGGTTTCATCGATGTTATACGCGTTAATTTTGCCGCCTGATATGCCGTTATGGCAGGTTGCCTTGGGTATTTCATTCGGTATTGTTATCGGTAAGGAAGTATTCGGGGGGACGGGTAAAAATTTCCTGAATCCCGCGTTGACCGGCCGGGCATTTTTATATTTTGCTTATCCCGCATCGATGACGGGAGACTCGATATGGGTTGCCGTAGATGGCTACACAGCCGCAACGCCTTTAGGTTTGGCTGCGAACGGCGGTCTTGATGCCGTCTATGCGGCCAACTATAGCTGGATGCAATCGTTCTTTGGCTTTGAGCCGGGCAGTCTTGGTGAAACCTCAACACTGGCTGCTTTGATCGGCGCGGCATTCCTGCTCTATACTCGGGTTGCCTCATATCGCACTATGGGAGGTGTATTCGCCGGCATGGTGGCGGCTTCATTGCTTTTTAATATCATCGGCAGTGACACGAATCCGATGTTTGCAGTGCCGTGGTATTGGCATTTGACGATGGGCGGCTTTGCCTTTGGCATGGTTTATATGGCTACCGACCCGGTAAGTGGCGCGATGACCGATACCGGACGATGGTTATATGGAGCCTTGATCGGTATCATGACAGTATTAATCCGGGTGGTGAATCCGGCGTTTCCTGAAGGTATCATGCTGGCGATTCTGTTTTCAAACATGTTTGCACCGACAATTGATTATTTTGTCATTCAGGCCAATATCAGAAGAAGGATGAAACGTCATGCTTGATAAAAAAATGTCCTGTAAACGCTTCGAAAGTTTCTGTGCGGCACTCGACAAGAATGAGCATTACCAAAAATTTAAAGCATACAGGGATAAGGTTCTTGCCTTAGGTAATGATAGTCTGGAAAAGACGATTGCCATTGCAGTTTCGCTGTGTCTGGTTTGTGCGGTTCTGGTTTCATTTGCAGCGGTTGCTTTAAAGCCGTTACAAGTAAACAACAAGGAATTGGACATGAAGAGGAATATTCTCGATGTGGCCGGTTTGCTTGAAGAGGGCACCGATATTAATTCGGCATTTGCCGAACAAATTGAAGCAAAAGTTGTTGATCTGGAAACGGGCGACTATGTTGAAAACATCAATGCCAATGAATATGATCAACGTAAAGCTGCAAAAGATCCTGCTCAAAGTGTCGCTATCCCTAAGGAAAAAGATATTGCACATATCAGGATAAAAGCGAAATACGCCAAAGTCTTTTTGGTGAAAGAGGCCGGTTCTATCAAGTCCATAATTCTGCCTGTTAACGGTTATGGATTATGGTCTACCTTGTATGGTTTTCTTTCATTGGACCCTGATGGCCAAACCGTGCAAAGTATCAACTTCTACGATCAGGCTGAAACGCCCGGATTAGGCGGTGAAGTTGTTAATCCTAACTGGCGGGCATTGTGGAAAGGCAAGAAAGTTTATGCCGAAACTGATCAACCTTCTTTGGAGAAAGGTTTAATCACTGAAGCTGATGTCGGCGAACCGGCGTTAAGTTTGATTAAAGGCGTGGTGGATAACACCAAACCAGGTTCTCAATACCAGGTAGATGGACTTGCCGGTGCGACCTTGACCAGTACCGGTGTGACTAATCTGGTCAGATACTGGATGAGCAATGAAGGTTTTGCTCTTTATTTAAAGAAAGTAAGAACGGCTAAAAGAGGTTAAGTCATGAGTGCAGTGTTAAATGATGAAACAAAAAAAGTATTAACTACTCCGCTGGTCAATGATAATCCCATTACTTTGCAGGTGTTGGGGATTTGTTCGGCTTTGGCGGTTACTTCACAAATGTCAACATCGCTGATTATGGCGCTTGCGTTGACGTTGGTAACGGCGTTTTCGAGTGCGGCCATTAGTGCGATCAGAAACCATATTCCAGGCAGTATCCGGATTATTGTGCAAATGACGATTATTGCTTCATTAGTCATCGTGGTTGATCAAATATTAAAGGCTTTTGCTTATGAAGTCAGCAAACAACTATCGGTATTCGTTGGCTTGATTATTACCAACTGTATCGTTATGGGGCGTGCTGAAGGTTATGCGATGAAAAATCCGCCTTTGGAAAGTTTCATGGATGGCATCGGTAATGGTTTGGGCTATAGCTTGATATTGATTATCGTGGCATTTTTTAGAGAGACTTTGGGTTCCGGCAAGTTGCTCGGTTACGAGGTTTTCAAACTGGCAAAGGATGGCGGCTGGTATGATCCTAATGGCTTGATGTTATTGCCGCCCAGCGCATTCTTTATCATCGGATTGATTATCTGGGCCGTGCGTCAATGGAAACCAAATCAGGTTGAAAAAGTAGAGTACAAAATCATGTCGATTGCACATGGTGACGGAGGGCATCACTAATGGAAGCTTATATCAGTTTATTTGTCAAGGCGGTCTTTATTGAAAACCTGGCACTTTCCTTCTTTCTCGGGATGTGTACTTTTATAGCTGTGTCAAAGAAAATTGCCACTGCTATGGGCTTGGGTGTTGCCGTCATGGTAGTGCAGGCTATTACTGTACCTGCCAACAATATTGTTTACCATTCCTTGTTAAAAGAAGACGCATTGTCCTGGATGGGCATTACCGGGGTTGATTTAAGCTTTTTAGCGTTATTAAGTTGTATCGGCATGATTGCCGCATTGGTACAAATCCTGGAAATGATCCTGGATAAATTCTTTCCGGCTTTATACCATGCGCTAGGCGTGTTTCTTCCTTTAATCACTGTAAACTGCGCGATTCTTGGCGGCAGTTTGTTTATGATTGAACGAGACTATAGTTTCGGCGAGAGTGTCACTTACGGTGTGGGCAGTGGTTTGGGCTGGGCATTGGCTATTACTGTTATGGCGGGTGTACGCGAAAAGCTTAAATACAGTGATATTCCCGCCGGTTTACAAGGTCTGGGTATTACTTTCATTACTGCGGGTCTGATGTCGCTTGGCTTCATGGCTTTTTCCGGAATCCAACTTTAATAAGGTAGCGTAATGCTGGAAATTTTATTAGGGATCGTTATTTTCACGGCTTTTGTAATAGCACTGGTATTCGTTATTATCGGTGCTAAAAGTAAATTGGTAGCTGAAGGGAATGTTGAGATCCTGATCAATGATGAAAAGAAAATTCATGTACCGGTGGGGTCAAAACTGTTAACAGCTTTAGCTGATAATGGTTTGTTTGTTTCATCAGCCTGTGGCGGCGGCGGTACCTGCGCTCAGTGCAGAGTCGTAGTACACTCAGGTGGCGGAGAAATTTTACCCACTGAACTGACCCATATTACTAAACGCGAAGCCGCTCACGGCGAGCGTCTTTCGTGCCAGGTTACGGTAAAACATGACATGAGCATTGAGGTCGAAGATGATGTCTTCGGCGTAAAAAAATGGGAATGTTCTGTCAAATCAAACCAGAACGTTGCAACTTTCATTAAGGAACTGGTGCTTGATTTGCCGCCAGGCGAAGAAATCGATTATCGGGCGGGCGGTTATATTCAAATTGAATGTCCGCCACATGTTGCAAGATACAGCGATTTCGACATTGAAGAAAGATTTCGTGAAGATTGGGATAAATTCAATTTATGGCGTTATGTATCTGAAGTTAAAGAACCGGCATTGCGTGCCTATTCGATGGCAAGTTATCCTGAAGAAAAAGAAATTATGCTGAACGTTCGTATTGCGACACCGCCTCCCGGTGCTTCCGATAGCGTACCGCCAGGTATCATGTCTTCATATATCTTTAACTTGAAACCCGGCGATAAATGTATCATTTCCGGACCTTACGGTGAGTTCTACGCTAAAGAGACTGATGCCGAAATGGTCTTTGTTGGCGGTGGCGCCGGTATGGCTCCCATGCGTTCACATATCTTTGATCAATTGCGCAGACTGAAGTCCAAGCGTAAAATGACGTTCTGGTACGGCGCGCGTAGCAAACGCGAAATGTTCTATGTCGAAGATTTTGATATGCTGGCCAGGGAAAATGATAATTTTGAATGGCATGTTGCGCTATCCGATCCATTGCCGGATGATAACTGGGATGGTTATACCGGATTTATTCATAATGTTCTTTTTGAAGAATTCATTAAAAAACATCCGGCGCCTGAAGATTGTGAATTTTATATGTGCGGGCCTCCCATCATGAATACTTCGGTGATTAATATGTTATTGGAAAATGGCGTAGAACCGGAGAATATCATGCTGGATGACTTTGGCGGTTAACGAAACAAGCTTTTTCTCTTCTAAAACTGTATTGTTCCAGAAGATATTTTGCATTAGTAACATAAATTCAGTACTTATTCATGCTAATAGATTATGATTAATTAAAGCTACCAGCGGTACATCGTTTGATAGATTAACAGTGCTATTTTTGGCATAAAAGGAATGTCTATGAAACAATCAAGATTATTAATCATATCGTTATGTTTTCTTTTTTCACATCCTGTTTTTGCTTTGCGCTGTGGACAAGCCCTGGTAGATATAGGTAGCTATAAGGAAGTTGTTATTGATAAGTGCGGCGAACCGGAATCCATAGAGACTCATATTGAAATAAGAGGAGTAACTGACCGTTTTGGCGCACGAATTCGCCCATCTCCCGGGACGTCTATTAATTTTGGGCAGCAACATTATACGGAAATAGAAGTGGTGGTTGATGAGTGGATTTATGATTTTGGCCCTAGACGGTTTCAGAAATCCTTACGTTTTGAAAATGGCAGGCTGACAGAAATTAATGATTTAGGTTATGGTCATTATCATTAAAAGGTCTTCTACTATTTAACGGCATGACGTGCGAAATCATCTGCAATACCTCAAACAAGTTGTCCCATTGCAGCTCATATGGATTGAGTAAGTAATAAAATTAAAAAAGGTTTTGACGAAAGTACGTCAGCCTTGATCGACTATACGAGGTGATATCATGACTTATTTTTTAATAACTTTCGTGCTTATGCTAATTGTTATTGCAATTATGGCAATAGGTGTTATTTTTGGCAGACGCGCTATTAAAGGCTCATGTGGTGGTGGAATGAGCAAAGCAGAGTGTGTATGTGTAGAGAAATGCGATAAAAGAAAGAAAATGGAAGCAGAAGCCCATATAACTCAGAGATGATTATTAATAAAATAAACTAAATAATAAAAGAACAACGAGGAGTTCATTATGCTGGCAAAAATTACTGTAGCAGATTATATGTCTAAAAGATTAGTCACATTGACTAAAGATACAAATGTGATTGATGCGATTAAGAAATTGCTGGATCATAAAATTACCAGCGCTCCGGTTATTGATTCAAAAGGTCATTTGGTCGGCATGTTTTCGGAAAAAGACGGTATGAAAGTCTTTTTAGAAAGTGTCTACAATCAAAGCATGAGTGGAAAAGTTGGCGAATACATGACCACAGAAGCTATCAGTGTCGATGCAACGTCAAGTATTGTCGATCTTGCCGAAAAATTTCAGAAATCTCCAATCAGAAGCTTTCCGGTATTTCAAGATGGCGAATTTGTTGGTGTCATTAGTCGTGTAGATGTCTTAAAGGCTTTGGTTGCCATTTAGTAAGATGCCAGAACTTAGTCATGACACACAAACCTTTTATTGGCATGACTACGAGACATTCGGCACTGACCCTCAGCGAGATCGGCCAGTACAATTTGCCGGAGTTCGTACTGATGTTGATTTTAATGTAATCGATGATCCTCTGGTTATTTATTGCAGACCTGCGGCAGATTGCCTTCCAAATCCTGATTCCTGTTTAATTACCGGCATTACTCCGCAACTGGCTGAACAAAAGGGCGTATGCGAAGCCGAATTTATTAGCCTGATTCACCAGCAACTATCTCAGCCTGACACATGCGCTCTTGGTTACAACAGCCTTCGTTTTGATGATGAAGTCACCCGTAACTGTCTGTATCGCAATTTTTATGATCCCTATGCGCGCGAGTGGCAAAACGGCAATTCCCGTTGGGATATAATCGATGTCGTAAGAGCCGCAAGAGCTTTGCGCCCTGAAGGTATTGAATGGCCTGTCAATGAGGAAGGACGGTCAAGTTTAAAACTTGATCAATTAACAGTTGCCAATGGCATCATACATGAAACGGCGCATGATGCGTTGTCTGATGTTTATGCCACTATAGCGATAGCCAGGCTGGTCAGGCAGGCGCAGCCAAAGCTTTTTCAGTTTCTCTTTCAGAATCGCATTAAAGCCAAAGTCTTGGAATTACTTCAGTTAGGCAGTTTTAAACCCGTAGCGCATATTTCTGGAAAATATTCCGCTATTAAACATTGTCTGGCCATTGTATTACCCGTTTGTAAACATCCGACCAATACTAATGGCATAATCGTTTATGATCTGTCTATTGATCCTGAGCCCATGCTGTCCTTATCAATAGAAGACATTCAGCAAAGACTCTTTATTGCCACAAATGATTTGCCAGAAAGTGTTACAAGAATACCTTTAAAAACCGTTCATATTAACAAATGCCCCGTATTAGCGCCCGTGTCGGTTATCAGGCCGGAAGTTGCACAAAGGCTGGCTATTGATTTGACTTTGTGTCAGAAAAATATTGACAAGATTAAAGCAGCAACAGGGTTGACTGAAAAATTGGCAGCTGTTTATAGTGATCATAGTTATTCCAGACAGGATTCTGATCCAGACTTGGCCATTTATAGTGGCGGATTTTTTTCTCAAGCAGATAAGCAGAAAATGGCAAAAATCAGAGTCACATTTCCAGAGCGGTTAGCAAAATCGAAATTCAGTTTTACAGATCCCCGCCTACCTGAAATGCTATTTAGATACCGGGCGCGTAATTATCCAGAAACACTTAATGCGGATGAGCAGTTGAAATGGAAAGAATTTTGTGTGGATCGGTTAACGGGCCGTCTAGCAGGTGCTGGCATTACGCTTGATGCTTATTTTGCTCGATTGCGGGAGTTGCGCAATAATGAAAGTGTTAATATTGATATTATTAAAGCATTGGATACTTATGCAGTTAAGTTGTGCAATAATTGGGAAGCCGAAGCTGTTTCTAGCAACTGAAATTAGTTGAACGGTATGAAGAAGACCGGCACGCGGCCACATTTTAACTGATTGTTAATGCGATTGCTCTGCCAACAGTGCCTTGACTTTTCGAGCCTCCCGCTCGCAGTCAATAGCAGATTTCTCAACGCGACGACGCAAAAAAAGCCCGGTACTTAAACCATCACTCTCACGAGAAACATATTCATTGAGAGGTCCGCATGCTTCCTGCATATGCTGTTCAGCCTGCAATAAAGCATTATGCTTTTTAGTATTATCACCTTCAAACTGCATCATTACTTCGCTGGTTATGCTGTTTTGTAACCGGAATACTCCTTCCACATAGCGTGTGAAATCTTCCCGCGACATGCCTTGTTCCCCATAGCCTCCAAAAAAAGGGAGAGCACAACCCGATAACGCAACCATAATAGACATTAGCATCAAGACTCGAGCTTTCACCAATTTTGGATACCATTTTGCCATCTGATTTTTTATAACCACTGCATGAGATTTATTTCTTTCGAAATATTAATTGTACTATTGGCTAGATTCGCTGTATTTCAGGCATAAAGCAAAATTCCGAACAAATAAATTGCATAATTTTTAGCACCGAAAAAAAAGGTAACTATACTTTTTTAGAAATACAAAATGTTAACGTTAGAGATTATACGCAAGATAGACAACGCAAGCTATGGGTCAAATCAAGGATAAAGTTTTTAAGGGTATGCCATGAACTGGTTTAATCACAAACAGAATGCTGTTCTTAGCATTGATATTAGTACTGCTGCAGTAAAATTACTGGAATTGAGTAAAGTAGGCGCCCGTTACCGGGTTGAGAGCTACGCTGTGGCCCCCTTACCTCAGGATGCTGTTATTGCTAAAAATTTTGCCAATGTTAATGTGATAGCGGAAGCGATTAAGGTTGCTTTAAAACGATCTGAATCAAAGCTGAAACAAGCGACTGTTGCAGTTGCAGGTTCTGCTGTCATGACGAAAATTATCACGATGCCCGCATCATTAAGCGATGATGAGATGGAAGAACAGATCATGGTTGAAGCGGATCAGTATGTGCCTTATTCGCTTGATGAAATAAATTTCGATTTTGAAGTACAGCGCAGAAATGAACAAAACCCGGAAATGGTTGATGTATTGCTAGCGGCATCGAGAAAAGAAAATGTTGATGACCGGGTAGAGGCGTTATTAAAAGCCGGTTTAAAGACCAGGATAGTCGATGTTGAAGCATTTGCGATGGAAAATGCTTTTTCATTGCTGTCCGATCAGTTTGCAGATTCAATGGCAGGTCAAACTGTTGCGATTGCGGATATAGGGGCAACGATGTCAACTTTGAATGTTGTGCATGATAGCCGGATTATCTATACCCGAGAGCAGGTATTTGGTGGTAAGCAGTTGACTGAAGAGATTCAGCGTCGCTATGGCCTTTCTTATGAAGAAGCCGGCTTGGCAAAAAGACATGGTGGATTGCCTGACAATTATATAGTTGACGTACTTGAGCCATTTAAAAAAGCAATAGTACAGCAAATTCAACGGTCGCTCCAGTTCTTTGCATCATCCAGTGCAGATAGAATAATCGATAGTGTTATCCTGGCAGGCGGCTGTGCTTCGGTGTTAGGTATTGAAAAGTTGGTTGAGCAAAGCTTGGGTTTGTCAGTTTCTACAGCCAACCCCTTCGTTAATATGTCCCTATCTAATAAAGTAAAGCCCCAATTGTTGAGTAGTGATGCACCAGCAATGATGATTGCTTGCGGGTTAGCATTAAGGAGTTTTGACTAATGGCAAGAATCAATTTACTCCCCTGGCGGGAAGAACTGCGTAAGCAAAAGAAACAGGAATTTTTACAGACGATTGGTTTATCGGTATTGGTTACGTTTATTATTCTCGGCGTTGTGCATACCTATATTAATGGGCTGAAAGCGTATCAGGAACAAAGAAACCAAATGCTACAAAACGAAATAGTATTATTGGACAAGAAAATTGTAGAGGTTAGAAGTATTGAAGAAAAGAAAAGTAAATTATTATCCAAAATCGAGTTGATACAAAAATTACAGGAAAGTCGCCCGGAAATTGTACATCTGTTCGATGAAATTCCCAAGGCTACACCTGACGGGGTTTTTCTTGCAAAATTCACGCAAACGGGAGCAGAGCTAGTATTTGAAGGCAAGTCACAATCAAATGCACGAGTTTCCGCTTTTATGAGGGCCATTGATGCATCATTATGGCTACAAAAACCGACACTTAATGTGATTCAGGTGCCGGAAAAAACTGATTCTGATCAGTTAAGTGATTTCACGCTGCATGCCAAGTTAGGCAAACAAAACGCTGAAAAAGCTGAGAGTGAAGGTGGCTCATGAATCTGTCGGAAATTAATTGGAATTTTAATGCGGCAGGAACATGGCCATTACCCATTAGAGCTGCGACGACGTTGCTTGTTTGCGCTATCGTCGCGGGCGCTGGTGTTTACTTTGATACGCTTGATCAGTTAGCTGCGCTTGAAAGTACTGAGCAGAAAGAACAGGACTTGAAGCATGAATTTGAAGGAAAGCAAAGGAAAGCGGCAAATCTTAAGGATTACCAGGACCAACTGGCGCAAATTGAAATACAACTGTATGAAATGATTCGGCAAATGCCTACAGAAGAAGAGGTGGCAAGTCTATTGGTTGACATTTCCCAGACAGGATTAGCAAGTGGTTTGGAATTTAAGCTGTTCAAACCGGATGCTCCGATTCGTAAAGACTTCTACTCAGAGTTGCCGATTAATATTCAGGTAATAGGAAAATATGAGGATCTGGGGCTGTTTGTCAGCGGTTTGGCATCCTTACCCAGAATTGTCACCGTACACGATGTAAAAATTACTCCAGCAGGTAATGATGGGGCAATGCTGATGAATGCCATGGTAAAAACCTATAATGAAGGTTCTGATACTGCCAGGGCAGACAAACAGACTCAAAGAAAGGGTAGAAAGTAATGGGTCAAAATAAATTACTGTTGTCGTGCCGAAAACTGCTGAATTTACAGATCAGTTGCGTCATTTATCTGGTTTTATTGGCAGGTTGCGGTGAAGATTTTTCAGATTTGAATCAATATATCTCCGAAGTTAAAGCCAAACCTAAAGGACCCATTCAGCCATTACCCGAAGTTAAGGTTATTGAATCCTATATATTTAGGCCCGATGACCTGCGTGACCCGTTTAAACCGCTAGAACAACCGCAACAGGGTGAGGAAACCGCTATTTCAACAGGCAGCGGGATAAGGCCGGATACCCATCGTCGCAAAGAAGAGTTGGAGGCGTTTCCTTTGGATGGCTTAAAAATGGTTGGAACTATAGCAATGAAGTCGAGCTTGTGGGGATTGGTAAAAGCAAGCGACGGTACCATTCATCGGGTTCAGGCTGGTAATTATATGGGGAAAAATTATGGAAAAATTTCGCGTATTGTTACCGATAAAATTGATCTAATGGAAATAGTGCCAGATAAACCGGGAACATGGCGTGAGCAACAAACTTCATTAGCGCTAACAGAATGATTGTGGGAATAATAAATGAATAATAAACAAGACGGCGTTATGTGGAATAAAACAGGACGATCTTTGTGTATACACATGGGCTTGGGCTTGTTTTTATTAATAGTTCAAATCGCTAGTGTCAGAGCCGATGACCTGGCTATTTCGGGGATGGACATTGCTACCCTGGCGGGGGACAAGCTGCAAATACAGCTGGAAATGAACGGCGCTGCTGTCGCACCTAAAGTATTTCATACTGATAATCCTGCCAGGATCGCCCTGGATTTTTCCGGCGTAAAAAATGCGCTGGATAAAAAAATGTATTCGATAAATCAGGGGGCTGTGAGTAGCGTTTATGTCGCAGAAGCAGCAGACAGAGTTCGGGTTGTAGTCAATCTGCTTGAATCCACGCCTTTTGAAACCAAGGTGGTTGGCAATAAAGTGCTGCTGACTTTAACCCGCGCAAAGTCTGTAGTACCCCCTGCATTTAAACGTTCAGCTGCAAAAACAACAATTCCTGTTACCAACAAATACGCAAACTCTGTCGTTTCCGCATTAATACCCGAACAGGCTATTAGCGGTTTCGATTTTAAACGCGGCGATAAAAGTGAAGGACGGATACTTGTCTCCCTGGCTAATCCCAATACTATCGTTAACTCAAAGCAGGATGGCGGTAAAGTTGTCATCAGTTTACTAAATACCCGCTTGCCTGAAAACTTGGGCAAAAGACTGGATGTTTCCGAGTTTGCAACGCCCGTCAAGTTTATTGATGCGACCTCATCAAATCAGGAAACCATAATTACTGTGACGACGCAAAATGATCTTTATGATTACTCGTTGTTTCAATCAGAAGGTTTGTTGACTATTGAATTTCGGCCTTTAAGTAATGCAGAAAAAGAAGCGCTGGACAGAACCCGGGTAAAATATACCGGCGATCGATTGTCCTTAAACTTTCAGGACATAGAAATTCGCAGCGTTATTGCAATCCTTGCAGAGTTTACCGGGCAGAATGTTGTTGCCGGCGATGATGTAACCGGTACAATTACTTTAAAACTGGATGATGTGCCCTGGGATGAGGCACTGGACTTTATCATGATGACGAAGGGGCTGGAAAAATTTGAATCAGGCACTGTCACGTTGATTGCACCCGTAGGTAGGATTAAAGATTATAAAGAACAGCAACAGGAAACGGCAGCAGTGGTTGAGCAATTGGATCCATTGATGACCGAATATATCACAATCAATTATGCCAAAGCTGAAAGTTTTAGAAACCTCTTGAATGGGCTTGATACAGGCTTATTTGGCATTTGCGGCATCTCAAAAAACACAGCTTCCACAGGAGTAACCGGTAACATCTCTGGACAAGGGCAATCTCAAGGGCAAGGACAATCACAAGGGGCAAATCAACAGCAATATAAAGATCAAACTTCTGGTTCAGCACAGGGAAAACTGGTTAGATCAAATCAACTGATTTCCAAAGACGAGCAATTTGCTTTGCTTTCCTCCAGGGGAAGCGCAGTCGTTGATTCAAGAACTAATACCCTGATTATCCGCGAAACAGCAAAACGCCTGGAGGAAATTAAAAAAATGATTCGTAAGCTCGATGTTCCAGTGCGTCAGGTGATAATTGAGTCAAGAATAGTCATTGCCAGCAATACATTTGCAAAAGAGTTGGGCGTCAGGTTTGGTGTGGCAGGGCAGAATGTCCACATTAACGATGGAACAGGACCTGTGGGGTCAGTAAATGATTTAGGTGGTACAACGGGTAGCATCAATGGCACAGCTATTATAAATGATGCATTGGTAGATCTCGCTGCTTCTAACCCATACGGCGCATTAGGCATGACCTTGGCAAGAGGTGCTGATTATGTGCTAAACCTTGAATTATCCGCATTACAAGATGAAGGTCTTGGCGAGCTTATTTCCAATCCAAGAGTAATGACATCTGATCGTTGTCAGGCGTCAATTAAACAGGGTTTTCAAGTTCCTTATCAGACTTCAAGCGCCAATTTAGGAACAAACATTGAGTTTGTAGAGGCTGTACTGCAACTGGATGTTCTGCCGCAAATAACACCCAGCGGAACGGTGCTGATGGATTTAAAGATTACCAAGGATTTTCCAGAGCCAACTATACCGGGCACGCAACCAGCAATCAACACCCGGCAAATTCAAACTAATGTACTTGTGAAGGATGGTGAGACAGTTGTGCTAGGTGGGGTCTTTGAAGGAACACAAAATAATGTCAATAATAAAGTGCCTTTCTTTGCCGATTTGCCTGGTATAGGATTTTTGTTTAAGAAGACAGTCAATCAAAACGACAAAAGGGAGTTGCTGATTTTTGTGACACCAAAAATCATGAAGGAAAATATAGCAAGCAATTGATCACTTCTACTTGAGACAAAAAAGGGGCATAATGCTCCTTTTTTAGTTTTAATCTTATAGTTTCATTTCATACTCGAAGTTCGCTCATCGCTTAATATTCAGCTGCAAGATTTATAGTTCAGCGGATCGATATTACCATGATCGAAGAGGTAGGTTGTCTGAAACGACAGTTCTGCGCAAGGCTGTCAAAATTCAATATTCTCCTTATAAGGAGGAGAAGTTAGATCAACACGGTATTTTGATGACGAGATCAGAAAATATATATTTGGTTGGCCTCATGGGTGCAGGAAAAACCACAATAGGCCGACAGTTGGCAAAATCGCTGTCCGTGCCTTTTTATGACAGTGATAAGGCGATTGAAGAAAGCACAGGAGTAGATATTCCCACCATTTTTGAATTTGAGGGGGAAGAAGGATTCAGGGATCGCGAACAGAAAATGATACAGCAATTGACGCAGCTGGAAGGAATAGTGTTGGCTACGGGCGGCGGTACGATATTACGTGAAGAAAATCGCCGATTATTAAAGGAAACAGGCTTCGTTGTTTATTTGCAATGTTCAGTAGAAAGAATACAGGAACGGACGCGCAGGGATACACAGCGGCCCTTGCTAAAAACAGATAATCCCAGAGAGCGGATAGAAAGCTTATTTAAACAACGGCAGCCTCTTTATTTGTCTTGTGCGGACTTAATAGTTGACACCGGTGTCATGCAAAGTAAAGCCGTTGTTAACCAGATTCTGGAAAAATACAGATTGTTTAATCGTCATTGAGAGATGAAAACATTATTGGTAGCGTTAGGGAACCGTAGTTACCCGATTTATATAGGCCCGGATTTATTAAATCAATCCGGGTTATATGCGCGACATATAAAGGCGAAACAGGTCATGGTCGTAACCAATAAAACCATTGCTCCTTTGTATCTGGATACGGTTTTAAAAAACTTGCCTGGCTTTGATGTCGAAACGGTGATATTACCGGATGGCGAGCAATTTAAAACATTAGAATATGTTACGCACATTTTTGATAAATTGCTGGCCGGCAAGTTTAACCGTAATGCCACGTTGATTGCTTTGGGCGGCGGCGTTATCGGAGATATGGGCGGTTTTGCAGCGGCCTGTTATCAGCGGGGCATTGCTTTTCTGCAAATACCCACAACTTTGCTGGCGCAAGTTGATTCTTCGATTGGCGGCAAAACCGGCGTTAATCATCCTTTGGGGAAAAACATGATCGGCGCTTTTTATCAACCTCAATGCGTTATTGCCGATGCCGATGTGTTAGATACGCTGGATGAACGGCAATTATCAGCAGGTTTGGCCGAAGTAATCAAATATGGCCTGATCAGGGATGTCGAGTTCTTTGAATGGCTGGAAAATAATATCGGCGCATTATTGGCCAGAGATAAGCAAGCCCTGTCATTTGCGATTGAACGGTCATGTATGAATAAAGCCGATATTGTCGCTGAAGATGAAACCGAAACCGGCGTTAGAGCAACGTTAAATTTGGGCCATACCTTTGGTCATGCGATTGAAACGGGGACTGGTTATGGTACCTATTTGCATGGCGAGGCGGTAGCTATTGGCACCTGTCAGGCGGCCGATCTTTCCAGAAGAAAAGGCTGGTTAAATGATGCTGATGTAGAAAGAATTATCACGCTATTCAAAAATGCCATGCTGCCGGTAAAGCCACCGGAGCAAATTAATGCAGATCGATTTTTAGAATTAATGGCGGTTGACAAGAAAAATATTGATGGCCAAATCAGATTGATTTTGTTAAAAAAAATCGGTGCCGCCACATTGCCCGTGGATGTTGAACAAAAACTGTTAGAACTGACACTTAATACCTATGGCAGGAAATGATACCTTTAAGTATCATGCGAAGAAGTCATTGATAGAACAAAAAAACAGGGCCTTCCATTCCTTGATAACAGAGGAGCGAACCCAAAAGCTTGAATTATTAATACACCTGCTTTCAAATTCAAGGCAAGCACTCATTGTTTGCGGACCTGAAGGCATCGGTAAAACGACTCTTTTCAAAGTCTTACAGGAACACAAGGTTGCATCGTGGCTTTATTGTTTTGTGCAAGGCAAGACGGATTTGAGTTTCGAAGAGATTCAGCAGCGCATGGCTCAAGTTATCCAGCAAGATAAGTCAGATAAACGGGTTCAGGCTATATCTGTTGTTTTTGCCCGGCATGAAAACCGGAACAAGAAAATAGTGTTAATGATTGATGACGCTGGGTATTTGGCACCCAGTCTGATAAACACAATCATTGAATATGCGGCTGCAAATTCATTTTTAAGGGTTATTTTTGCCTTAACGCATGATGATTTATACGTGAAATATAAATCAGATAGTACCGTTGATGATTGCTATATCATTGAAATACCGCCTTTGTCAGAAAGACAATGCGGTGAATTTTTACAGCATTTAGCTACACAAGCGAAGAGACAAGTGTCATATGATGCTGTCAATGACGATATGATAGCAAGCATTTATCTGGAATCACTGGGTATTCCAGGGAAAATTATTGCTGAATTGCCGGATGTAGTTGCCGTTAAACAAAGCGAAAATTCGCTGTCGATTCTTGTCGGCGCTGTGGTCGGTTTGGTTGTTATAGCACTTGGTTTGCAATGGTATAGCACTTCAGAATACAACATGCCAGCGCCGTCTCTATTAACCCCAGGCAAGCAGAATAAAAAATCCGTTCATATCAAGCCGGTAATTTCAGAACTGTTTTTAGGAGATGTTATAGAGCGTTTAACAGAGTCGGGCATGGGTACCATTGTAAATCATGAGTCCGGAGCAAGTCAGGCTGCGCTTGATTGGGCGCTATGTAATAAACAACAAACTGCTGATACTCAACAAAAAATCACTGAATCGTTAGTGGTTATGGGCAAATCTGATGACAGTAAGATTTTTAATAATACCGGATTATCTGTGTCGAAAAACTCGAAAATAATACCGAAGCCGCAAATTGAAGCCGTCATCGAAGAACAAGAGGAAGTCACGGATAGTCAAGATAATGGCGAGCAATGGCTAATAAAACAACCGGTTGATCATTATACGTTGCAGATAATGGTATTATCAAAGGAGCAGTCGGCGAAGGATTTCCTGAAAAAACATCCACTGTTGAAAGAGAACTTAAGGTATCTTAAGAAGGTGGTAAATGGCAAGGAAAGGTTTGTTCTTCTCTATGGTTCTTTCACCAGCTTCGCCTTGGCCAATAAGGCCAAACAATCACTGCCTGCTGAGTTCCGTAATTCATTGGCGAGAAAAATGAGTGCGATTAAAAATAAATAAATGTGTATAAACCTGGCATCTATTACCATATCGTAAACCTGAATAATCAAACATAATGACTGTATTAAAAAATGACTCGTTTATTAAAGCCCTGTTAAAACAGCCCGTTGATCGAACGCCTGTATGGATGATGCGCCAGGCTGGGAGATACTTGCCGGAATACAGAAAAGTGAGAGAGCAGGCGGGCAGTTTTTTAAATCTGTGTACCAATCCCGAGTTAGCCTGTGAAGTCACAATGCAACCTTTGCGGCGCTTTGATTTTGATGCAGCTATTCTGTTTTCAGACATATTGACTATTCCTGATGCAATGGGCATGGGGCTTTATTTTACCGAGAACGAAGGGCCTAAATTTAAAAATCCGGTGAGAACGGCTGCGGATGTCAATAAATTACCAGTACCTGACCCGGCAACAGAATTGCGTTATGTGCTTGATGCAGTGCGGTTAATCAGAAAGGCCTTGCAAGGCAGCGTGCCGTTGATCGGATTTTCAGGAAGTCCCTGGACTTTGGCAACCTATATGGTTGAGGGTGGCAGCAGCAAGAGTTTCCAAAAAGTTAAAGGCCTGATGTATGAACAGCCCAGACTGATGCATATCATGCTGGATAAACTTAGCTCTTCGGTAGCGGCCTATTTGAATGCCCAGATTGAAGCGGGCGCTCAGGCGGTCATGCTATTTGATACCTGGGGCGGGATGTTAACATCCGAAGATTATATTGAATTTTCGTTATATTATGCCAGGCAAGTCAGAGCACTGCTCAAAACCGATGTAGCAGGGCAGCAGATTCCAGCCATTTTGTTCACCAAAGGCGGCGGATTGTGGCTGGAAGCAATGACTGATGCGGGTTATGATGCACTGGGCCTGGATTGGCAGACAGATATACAGCAAGCGCGTGCCAGAGTCGGCAATCAGGTTGCTTTACAGGGCAACATGGATCCGGTTGCTCTGTATGCGCAACCAGAAATCATCGTCGAGAAAGTCAAAACCGTTTTGCATAAATACGGTTCAGGTTCAGGCCATGTGTTCAATCTAGGGCATGGTATTTTGCCGGACATTAATCCGGATCACGTTAAAGCAATGGTCAATGCCGTGCATGAATATAGCCCGGCTTATCATCAGTAGTAATACAGGAGGATTCAAATATGAAATTATTAAACGTTTTTCTCGCAATGGGTTTGCTCGTTGTCAATGTTGTCAAGGCAGATAACACTGGAGCAAGTAAACCTGTTGATATCGTTGTCTATAGAAGCCCAACCTGTAATTGTTGCGGAAAGTGGCTGGAGCATTTGAAAAATAATAACTTTAATGTCAAAGATATCGTCACTAATGATGTCGAGGCAATAAAGCATAAATATGGCGTATCGGAAGCAATGGCTTCGTGCCATACAGCCATAGTCGGCTCTTATGTTGTTGAAGGACATGTGCCCCCAAACGATATTATGACATTGCTGAAAATCAGGCCGAATGTCGCCGGGATCGCAGTACCGGGAATGCCCAGCGGTACACCGGGGATGGAAATGGATGGCAGAAAAGATCCTTATAACGTTATGAGTTTTGACAAGGAAAATCACTATCAAGTATTTAACAGTTACAAGTGATTCCCGGAGGTGATAAAGCCCAAGTAAAGTCGGCAGGCTTTTTTGTTTACCCTATACGGTTGGTTGGAAGCCTTAAGCCGATTTACCATGCTGCACCGGTACATCGCGTCGTATTGCACCGGTATAAAGTTGTCTGGGCCGTCCGATTTTTTGTTCCGGATCCGCTATCATTTCATCCCAATGGGCAATCCAGCCTACAGTTCTGCCCATAGCGAACATCGCGGTAAACATATTGCTGGGTATGCCTAATGCGTGCAGGACTATCCCTGAATAAAAATCTACATTCGGATAGAGTTTTTTCTCAATGAAGTAGTCATCTTCGAGAGCGATTCGCTCCAGTTCAAGGGCTAATTCGAATAACTTGTCGTCATGCAGCCCCAGCTCTGTAAGCACTTCGTGGCAGGTTTCACGCATCAGTCTGGCCCGCGGGTCATAATGTTTATAAACACGGTGACCAAATCCCATGAGTCTGAACGGGTCGTCCTTATCCTTGGCCTTGTTTATGAATTCAGGGATGCGCGACACATCGCCAATTTGTTCAAGCATATTAAGGACGGCCTCATTGGCGCCGCCGTGCGCAGCTCCCCACAGGCAAGCAATCCCGGCAGTAATACAGGCAAAGGGGTTGGCGCCGCTGGAGCCGGCCAGGCGGACAGTGGAAGTTGAAGCGTTTTGTTCATGATCGGCATGAAGAATTAGAATTCTGTCCAGTGCGCGTACCAATACCGGATTAGGCTGGTAGTCATCACAAGGTGTACCCAGCATCATGCGCATAAAGTTTTCAACATAATTCAGCTTATTTAACGGATACGTAAAGGGCAAGCCTATGCTGTATTTATGACACATTGCGACGATAGTCGGAACTTTGGCAATCAGCCGTATGGCGCTCATGTCACGATCCGCTTTCGATTTAATATCCAGTGAATCATGATAGAAAGCGGACAGAGCACCAACCACAGCAACCATAATCGCCATCGGGTGGGCATCACGACGAAAACCGTTGAAGAAATTGGTCAGTTGATCATGCACCATGGTGTGCATGGTAATGCTATATTCAAATTTTTCCATTTCATTGTTGTCGGGTAATTCACCATTCAACAATAAATAGCAGACTTCCAGAAAAGTACATTTTTCTGCAATTTGTTCGATAGGGTAACCGCGATAAAGCAATATCCCGGCTTCGCCATCTATGTAAGTGATGGTTGAACTGCAACTGGCTGTAGACGTAAAACCAGGATCATAAGTAAACATGCCTGTCTGCTTGTACAGGGCCTGAACATCGATTACATCGGGCCCTGTAGTCCCGGATAAAACAGGTAACTCACATAATGATTGGCCGTTCTCATTCAGGGTAAGACTGCGAAGATTGTTCATGACGGTTCTCTCCGGGGTTAGACATGTTTTGAAGCCAGATAATTTTTAAGTTGGAATTACATTATCAATGGCCTGTTTTGCCAATTCAGTTACTTTGGCCCAGTTTTTGGTTTTTACCGCATCTGCAGGAACCAGCCAGGAGCCGCCTACACAAGCCACATTGTTTAACTGTAAATAGGCGTTATAATTTCGAAGTGAAATACCACCTGTCGGGCAAAAAGTTGCGGAAGGGACAGGACCTGCGATAGCTTTCAGCATAGCTATGCCGCCTGCCGCTTCTGCCGGGAAAAACTTGAAATGATCCAGACCGTACTCCATGCCCATCATCAATTCTGACAAAGTTGATATGCCCGGAATCAAGGCTATATTTCCGGCTTTGGCAGCAGCTAAAAGCGTGGGTGTTAGTCCAGGGCTGATGGCAAATAATGCACCGGCATCCTCAGCAGCTTTTAATTGTTCAGGCGTAGTAATCGTACCGGCGCCGACAATTGCTTCTTTAACTTTTTGACTGATCAGTCTTATCGCATCAAGTGCGATTGGGGTGCGTAGTGTAATTTCCAGTACTTTTATGCCACCTGCAACCAGTGCTTTTGCCAAAGGGACGGCATCATCCAGGTTTTGAATGACCATGACCGGCATGACAGGACCTGCGTTTAATACATCGTTTGGTTGGATTTTCCAGTGGTTTGAATTCATGGGCTTTTAGATTCAAGGTAAAAGGTTCAAGATAAAAGGTTCAAGGTGTTGTAGGTTGCTTTTTTGTAACTTTCACCTTGAACCTTGTACCTATACGTTAATCAACAATAAACAGGTTGGATGCTCCCGTTTCAGCGGAAGATGCGCCAAGACGGAAGCCGCCAAACATTTCGCGTCCTATGCCATAGTGGTGATTTTTAGCGGAATTGGGCACTGGAATTCGTGCATTAAATTCAGCTTCATCGCCTAAAACATTAATATCACCGGTTTGGAGATTCATGGCAATAATATCGCCATTTTGTACTTTCGCCAAGGGGCCGCCGACTTCACATTCCGGACACATATGAATAGCTGACGGGACTTTACCCGAAGCGCCTGACATGCGGCCGTCGGTGACGAGTGCGACTTTGAAGCCTTTGTCTTGCAATACGCCAAGTGGCGGCGTTAGTTTATGCAGTTCCGGCATGCCATTGGATCGTGGTCCCTGAAAGCGTATCACGGCAACAAAATCTTTTTCCAGCTCACCGCGTTGAAAAGCTGCAAGAAAATCAGCCTGGTCATCAAATACCACGGCTGGCGCTTCAACAATCTGATGATCTGCAGACACAGCCGAAAGTTTGGCTATGCCGCGCCCCAAATTGCCGTGCATCACATGCAGGCCGCCCCCGGTAGCAAACGGCTTTGCTACCGGGCTGAGCACTTCCGGATCCAGAGCAGCCTCGGGCACCGGCTCCCATACCAGCGTATTGCCAATCAGTTTGGGTTCCTGGCAATAACTGTTCATACCGCGCTCGTCGGCAACTGTAATAATATCTTCGTGTAAAAGGCCGTTCCTCAGCAATTCAGCAATTAACACACCCATGCCGCCGGCTGCTTGAAAGTGGTTAACGTCAGCAGGACCGTTGGGGTAGATTTTTGCTATCAAGGGAATCGCCTTGGAAAGCCTGTCAAAATCATCCCAGTTAAGGATAATGCCGGATGCACGGGCAATGGCGATCAGGTGCATCGTGTGGTTGGTTGACCCGCCCGTCGCCAACAAGCCAATGACAGCATTGATAATCGCCTTTTCCGAGATCATATGGGCAATCGGGCGATAATCGTCACCCAGTGCGGTAAACTTTAAAACCTGTCTGGCGGCCGCTTTGGTTAATTCATCACGTAACGGCGTGCAAGGATTAATGAACGAACTGCCGGGCAGGTGCAGCCCCATAATTTCCATCATCATCTGGTTACTGTTTGCAGTACCGTAAAACGTACAGGTGCCCGGGCTATGATAAGATGCGGATTCAGCCTCCAGTAGCTCCTTACGGCCAATTTTACCAATAGCATATGCCTGGCGGGCACGGGCTTTTTCTTTATTCGTGATACCGCTGGGCATTGGCCCGGCAGGGACAAATACGGCCGGTAAATGACCAAAACTTAGCGCACCTATCAGCAGTCCTGGCACAATCTTGTCACAGACACCCAGATACAGGGCGCCATCAAACATATTGTGACTCATGCCTATGGCGGTGGCCATCGCAATCAAGTCACGGCTAAACAAGGACAGTTCCATTCCCGGCTGACCCTGGGTGATGCCATCACACATGGCCGGTACGCCGCCGGCAACCTGGGCGACGCCACCTGCTTCTCTGATTGCGGACTTGATTAAATCAGGCGCATCCTTGTACGGTTGGTGAGCCGACAACATATCATTGTAAGATGTAATTATAGCGATATTGGCTTTTTGATCGCCAGTCAAATCGGCTTTCTCGCTGGCACTGCATGCGGCAAAACCGTGAGCCAGATTACCGCATCCCATTCCTGAGCGAACAGGGCCTTTTTTAGCGAATGTATCAATACGGTTCAGGTAGGCTGAGCGGGTTTTATGACTGCGCTCAATGACTTCTTGAGTCACTTTTTCTATTACGGGGTGCATGCTTATTCCTATTCATGGTTACGTGGAGATATGGACTTGACAAACATGAGAAATCAAAAAAGATTCAAGGTTCAAAAAGTTTGACACGGGTAGCTTGCGTCCGCCTCTATCATTCTTCCCAATCCCTGCCATCTCTGGCAAGCAAAGCAACCGAGGCGACAGGACCCCAGGTGCCGGCAGGATAGGGTTTAGGTGTATCCTTGTTGTGGGTCCAGGCATTTTGTATGGAATCAATCCAGGTCCAGGCCTGTTCAATTTCTTCGCGGCTGAGAAACAGCGTCGGATTGCCGCGCATGGCTTCAAGTATCAGTTTTTCATACCCGCCGAAAATCCGGCTCGTTTTGAAGGTATCAGAAAAACTTAAATCCAGTTTGGTTTTTTTCAGTTTAATGTGTTCATCGATGCCGGGTATTTTATTAAGCATCTCGATTTCTACACCTTCATTCGGTTGTAAATGAATGATTAATTTATTGGGTGGCAGTTCACGAAAGCTGTCTTTAAAAATATTGTGTGGCAGCTGTTTAAAATAAACCACGATTTCAGTGCGTTTGCCGGTTAATCGTTTGCCGGTGCGCAAGTAAAACGGTACGCCTGCCCAACGCCAGTTATCAATATCAACACGCAAGGCGACAAAGCTCTCGGTAGTGCTTTCTGTATTTGCCCCGTCTTCCTCCAGGTAGCCGGGTACGGCACACCCTTTGATGTAGCCAGCGGCATACTGTCCTCGTACGGTTTTTTCTTCAACATTGCTGATGGTTATCGGACGCAGTGCTTTAAGGACTTTTATTTTTTCATTGTGGATGCTTTCAGCTTCCAGATTGACAGGCGGCTCCATGGCAATAAAGGTCAAAATTTGTAACAAGTGATTTTGCAACATGTCACGCAACTGACCGGTTTTATCAAAATAATCCCAGCGGCCTTCAATACCGACCTCCTCAGCTACGGTAATCTGGATGTGATCGATGGTATTGTGATTCCAGTTAGTAGTAAAAATGGAATTCGCAAAGCGCAACGCTAACAAATTCAATACCGTTTCTTTACCCAAATAATGATCGATGCGATAAACCTGTTGTTCACTGAAAACGCTAGCCACTTCATCATTGATTTCTTTTGATGATTTGAGGTCATGACCTATGGGTTTTTCCATCACCATGCGCGAGCTTGCAGTCAAAATTCCCGATTTGGCGAGTCCCTGACAAATACTCTTAAATAAAAACGGCGACACAGCAAAATAATTCACCATAATTCTGGATTTCTGGTCAATGACGGTGTTTAATTGCTGGTATTGATCCACTCGGGTCAGATCTATTTTCAGATAGGAAAGCCGGTCTGAAAACCGTTTCCAGACGATGTCCTCAAGGTCATCGTTCAAAAACTCCTGCAAACTGTTGTAAGCTGTCTCAATAAACTCCGGACTTCCTATGTCATGCCGGTCTATACCTATAATACAGGTATCAGGTTCAATGAAGCAGGCTTTTTCAAGACGATACAAAGAAATGAGCAGCTTGCGTTTCGATAGATCGCCCAATGCCCCATAAATTACTAAATCACAGGGCTTATATATTTTTTTGTCTGTCATGTGTTGGTCATCGAATAAAAATATTAGGCCGATATGGATGAGACACAATTACCATGCCGAAGTATTGATGCCTTATTATTGCAGAATTTGTTTCATATTGGGCATATAGCCAGTTCGTAGCTGATTCCTCGAAGTACAATTCCACTGAAAATAGAAAGGTGATTGATAATCATACGCTAATTATTGTTACATTTAGAAGCAATAAACATTAACCGAATAAAATAATTCTGGACAAGATTAAAATCTTCATGTTCAGTCACCAACCTAAATGGCGACTTTACCTTATAAAATTTTAAAACTATTGACTCTTTCGATTTCATTACCTCGAATATCGCCCGATACCGTCTGTATTATTATCCGACCTTTCACCCACACAGGTCATTTCCCATGCGCAGGGGGCAGGATGGATTGAAAAACGTCGCTCGGCAAAACCCGTATTGTCGGCAAAAGTCAAAGATCCTGACTGGCATCCTCCGGGATCGATCAGGAACGAACACGGAGCAAACATTGTCTCTGATTTCGAAAAACTTTGCGATACAACCCATCCTTTTAGCATTGCTTTTTTGTCTATTGTGAGAGATATAATTACGTCTTAAATGATTGGATCCCCGGGTAACCAGGAAATCCAATTGATAGTGACCACTTTGTCTTTCAATTGATAATGAATGTTTGCATAAAAACTTCAAAAGCTTGTTTATCTGCCCTCTTAATCGGGATTTTTGGAGCCATATTATGCCTGACGAAGGTGGGACTTTACTTTGAGGAAGAATTGGGTTTGGCTTGGCTTTTTAAGCTAAGGGGATCGATAACTTCTCCCAAAGATGTCATCATTGTGAATATTGATAAAACTTCAGCGGAAACTCTGCTTTTGCCGGAAGACCCGGAAAAGTGGCCACGCTCATATTATGCGAGATTAATTGAAAAATTAAACCGGCAAAATCCCGCCATTATTGCTTTTAATATCTATTTTGACGAAGATCGGGATCCCGAAGAGGATGCAATGCTGGCTAAGGCAATAGCCGAGGGCAAAAACAAAATTCTCAGCAGTTATTTAAAGCAATATACAATCCAACCTGTCGGCTCCTTTAATGAGATCAGATACGAGCGCATTATTGACCCCATTTATATTTTGGATCATGCCGCGCTAGGCACGGCTCCTTTTCCGTTACCCAAAACATCTTCTACCGTTAAGCAATTCTGGACATACAAAAAAAGCGCCGGCGATATTCCGACGTTTCCTGCCACTGTCTTTCAAAGCTATGTGTTTAAAAAAGCTTATCCTGAAATTTTACAACTACTCCACCAGATCGACCCCGCGCTTGAATCTATATTGCCAGAGACCTTCGAACAGCTGGCTATAGAATTTAAAGCTATTGAAATAACTCAAAAAATACATACCGCATTTGCAACAAAAACAGAATCTTTAACTCAACTTGACAATTTGTTGACGGCAGCAAGATATTCCCCGGAAAAAACTCGCTTACTGCAATCTTGGTTTTCTTTATTAAAAAGCACTGACAGTCTGTATTTTAATCATTACGGCAAAGTGGGAACAATTACTACCATTCCCTTCTATCAGGCACTTGTTAATGATATTTTGAACCCAGAACTGTTCAATAATAAAGTCATACTGGTTGGTTACTCCGAAAATATAGAACCGGAAAAAAATCAGGGGCTTTATACCGAATTTTCAAGCGACAATGGCGAAACCATCAGTTCTACGGAAATTGCCGCAACCGCTGTCGCCAATCTTATAGATAACAGCTGGTTAAGACCTTTGCCGCTTCAAAAGCAATTTTTCCTGGTACTTGCATGGAGCTTCCTGCTGCATGGCGTTTGCCGGTTATTTTCTTACAGGTTTGCAATAAGTCTGATTATTGCATTAAGCGCAGGTTACCTTGCTTTCGCTTATTTCAGATTTACGACTGCTTATGTCTGGTTTCCCTTGTTCGTCCCGATCATGTTGCAAACCCCTTTTGTATTGATAGTAGCGAGCATCTCACACTTTCTAAAAAACAAAAAAGATCATCAAAACATGACTAAAGCATTCAGCTTTTATCTGCCGGATACTGTAGTCAGTAAAATAGCCCATCAACCGGCCCTGGATGCAATGAATTGTTATGGAGAATTAATGCAGGGGGTTTGCATGGCAACGGATGCAGGTCAATATACGACGCTTTCAGAAACGATGGATCCTTTGGCACTCAATAATCTGATGAATCAATACTATGGCGTGATGTTTCCACAAGTAAAAAAACATAGTGGCATAATTTCTGATGTGATAGGCGATGCCATGCTGGCGATATGGGCTGCACCATTGGTAGAAACGCAACACAGAATAAATGCCTGCCATGCTGCTCTGGCAATTAAAATGGCAATAGATCAGTTTAACCGGTCTCAGCCACATCAGCTACCAACCCGTCTGGGCTTGCATTATGGTGAGATGCGCGTGGGTAATGTCGGTGCAATGGAGCATTACGAATATCGTGCCGTCGGGGATATTGTTAATACCGCAACACGCATTGAAGGGTTGAATAAACTGTTAGGCACCTATATTCTTGTGTCTGCCAGTGTTATCGAAGGTCTCACCACCTTTTTTACTAGAGAAATGGGGGTTTTTATACTGAAAGGTAAAACGTTTCCCGTCATAATTTTTGAATTGATTGCACCGATTGATCACGTTGAACCATATCGGATACCGTTAGTAAATGCCTTTTCAAAAGCGCTTAAACTGTTCCAAAGTTACCAGTGGCCAAAAGCGCTGGAAGCATTTCTTGCTATCAAAAATGAATATCCTGAGGATGGTCCTACCTGTTTTTATATCAGCTATTTAAGTCAACAGCTTTCTTTTCTACCGGAAAAACACGCTGATGAACACCCGGCACTCATCGAAATTGGTAATATTACCTCTCTATTGCATTTCTAGATTCAATGCGCATACAATAAAACCTAGATAGAAATATCGTCGCTATCTGTTTTAGTTGAGGGGGGTTCGTTCTAAAACAAGATATTATTTTGGTTGCAACACGAGTAATCGACATGCATCAGAAAACAAAATATTATTCTTTTATCATTTTTCTGATTATGCCTCACTACTTTGAAGCATCACCCCCCTGTACTCAACCGGTCGCAAAAGTGGTATCAGCCCAGGGCAACGTTGCTAAACAATATTCAGGAACTTCCGAATGGCAGACTGTACAGGCTGACGATTTATTTTGTCCCGGCGATAAAATCCGTACGGAAAGATGGAGCCGTGCCACGTTAACATTAAGTAACAATTCATTGGCTACGCTAGATCAAAGCACAACACTCATTTTTTCCGAACCCGAAGAAAATACCTCCACGTGGCTGTTAAACCTGATGGAGGGTTCAGTCTTTTTCAGAAGCCGCGAGCCTCAACGGTTGAACATCCAGACACCGTTCATCAATGCGGTGCATAAGGGAACAGAATTTCTGGTTACTGTTGACGCTCAACAAACCAAAATTTCTGTTTTTGACGGCCAGGTTGCGGCAGAAAATAAGGCAGGCCGAATCCAGATAAAAAAAGGCTTTGCAGTCATCGCTCAAAAAAACCAGGCACCCCGCTTGCAGGCACTGACGATAACTCCCGAAGATGCCGTACAGTGGACATTGTACTATCCGCCCGTTATTGATTATCAACACCGGAAATCATCGATTCTTACTCCCAGTCTGAAATCAGCCTTGGCTGCGTATCAGCAGGGTGATATTTATCAGGCTTTGACAAGATTGGATGAAGCCCCTGTCACCCATCAGGATTCGGAGTATTTAACACTGAAAGCGTCTCTGCTGCTGACAGTGGGCCGTGTCGATGAAGCACAAAACAGCATTAATCGGGCGCTACGGATTCAACATGACCACAGCACGGTATTTGCGTTGCAATCGATTATTGCAGTAGCCAAAAATCAACAACATACCGCATTGGATCTTGCGCTCAAAGCGGTAACGCTGAATCCCAAGTCATCCGCCGCAAAAATTGCTTTATCTTATGCGTATCAGTCGTTGTTCAAAATTGAAGATGCTTTAAAAGCCACTCAACAGGCGACTCAATTGGCGCCGGATAATGCACTGGCCTGGGCCAGGCTATCGGAATTACAACTTTCAACGGGCGATCGCGATGGCGCTCTGGTTTCCGCGCAACAAGCCCAAACTCTTAACCCGAAACTGGCCAGGACACAGACCATTCTCGGCTTCGCCGCCCTTGCCCAGTTTGATTTTAATGCTGGTAAAAAAGCTTTTGAACAAGCTATAGCTTTAGATTCCTCATATCCTCTTGCCCGGCTGGGTCTGGGGCTTGCAAAAATCAGAAAAGGAGCGCTTGAGGAAGGCACAAGAGATATTGAAACAGCCGTGAATCTTGATCCTGACAATGCCGTTAGTCGCAGCTATCTGGGCAAGGCCTATTATGAGTTGAGAAACAAGGACTACGCCGGCACCGAGTATAAGATAGCCAAGGAAATGGATCCCAAGGATCCGACACCGTGGTATTACGATGCCATACTCAAGCAAACCACCAACCGTCCTGTTGAAGCCTTGCACGATATGCAGAAGGCAATTGATTTGAATGATAATCGGGAAGTCTACCGTTCAAGACTTCTGCTTAACGAAGATGCCGCCGCCAGAGCTTCGAATCATGCCCGTATCTACAATGATCTTGGCTTTGGTCGAGTCGCGTTAAAGCAAGCCTGGAATTCATTGGGTTATGATTCAACTAACTCTTCTGCGCACCGGTTTCTTTCTGATGCGTATATAGGTCAGCCACGTTTCAGAGTAGCCAGAGCGAGTGAACTACTCCAGGCTCAATTACTACAACCAATCAATATCACGCCTGTGCAACCGCAATTAACCGGTGAAAATATTGGCATTCTGAATTCCACGGGGCCGGCTAGTTTGTCTGTGAATGAATATGATCCGATGTATACCTCCAATGGGGCGCATGTGGTGTTAAATGGCGCCTATGGAAGCAACAACACTATAACCGACAATGCCATTATATCGGGCGTGTACGATCAACTGTCCATGAGCCTGGGTCAGTTTCACTATCAAACCGATGGCTTTCGGCTGAATGATGATTATAAGCAGGATATTTATGATGCGTTTGCACAATACGCCTTCTCACCTGATTTAAGTGTTCAGATTGAATTTAAAAGTGAAGATGTCAGAGCGGGGGATGTGCCTTTCCGATTGAATGGCTTCCATCGGGAAAACCTGAGTCAAACCATTGAACAAGACACAGCAAGACTGGGAGGTCATTATAAAATTGATGTCGAGCAGGACTTTATTGTCTCTGCTTTTTATTCAACACGTAATGATAGCATTACTAATCGTCAATTTAGACAAGCATCAATCCCTCGAAATAGTTTTAACCAATTTACATTGGATGAATCTGAAAATAAGAGTTATCAGGCAGAGATGCAATATATGTTTCATCCTGAGTCATTTGATATAACAACTGGAGTGGGTTACCTAAATTCCAAAAATGACAAATTATCCGAAAGTCGAGGTGTACTGGCTATCCCCCCTTTCACTGTAAGTAAAAGCAAAGACTTTACATTTTCGATACCAACTCAACGCGAAACACATTACTTTAACGCTTATGGCTATTCGAAACAGAATTTATTACCCGGCTTGACGACGGTTTTAGGGCTCAGTTTCGATTCATATGATGATGATTTGATTGCTAGACAACAATTAAATCCGAAATTTGGAGTTATCTGGAATCCCGTCAAGAATTTGACATTACGAAGTGCCGCATTCCGAACCCTTAACCGCCCGTTAGCTGCCAATCAGACTATTGAACCTACTCAAATAGCCGGTTTCAATCAGTTTTACGACGGTAACAATGGAACATCTGCTTGGCAATATGGCTTTGGCATTGATTATAACCCCATAAAATCAATATACTTTGGTGGGGAAGTAACTTGGCGTGATGGTAAGCAACCAGTGACTGAAAATACTCAGTTCATAGACCAGGGACGAAATGAGTCTGCTCATTTAGCTTACTTTTATTGGGTGCCTTTTGAGTGGATGTCTTTTCGTTCTGAATATCGTTATGAAAAATTTAGCAGAGATTTTACACTCGGATTAGGTGACCGTACCAATCCACGCAGTATTGAAACACAGCAAGTGCCACTCAGCTTAAATCTGTTTCACGACAGTGGTCTTTTTGCAAAACTCACTGAGACTTATGTAAATCAGCATGTTGCTACTGTTAGAGATTTAAAAGAAACCGGATTCCCACTCAAATATCAAAGTGAAAATTTTTGGACCTTTGATGCGGCGATAGGATACAGGTTCCCCAAAAGAATTGGGATAATAAGTCTGGAAGGAAGAAATTTATTTGATTATAAATTTAATTATCAAAGTACTTTTGATGCAAGCGGACCGCAACTCAGCCCTTATATCCCTGAACGGCAGCTATTTGTCAAACTTAGTTTATTTTATTAAGTTTATTGAATAGCTTGTCCAGGATTTTTAGTGAAAATAGGAGAATATATAATGAAAAAGAAAGTAATATTGCAAATTGTTATACCTCTATTCGTGAGCACATTGTTAATTGCATGTGATGAAGTGCGCAGTTTAACTGAACAAAACGTTGTACTCGCTAGCGGTGTCAACTTTAATAACGACAAATATGTTGTGATTGCTGCTGAAAGCGGAAAAAGAGTTAAATCGTGCGGTAAAACTATAATTATAGAAAAAGATAATCCAACAGTCCAAGGGTCAGATCAATCGAATCCATCAAGCACTGGAGCACAAACCAATCAGCCATGCAACAATCAAATATTTGAACCCAGTCAGGAACTGTTGAATGCATTAAGAATTACTAGTCCAATAAAAGGGTTTATCATAAAAGATAATGGGGAGAAAACCGAAGCGAGATTTTTCGTTGCTGTAAAGGCGTTATACCCGAGTTCTCATTGTAATTCTGATTTCCTAAATGGCGACGCATGGACTAATTGTGTTACGCAAGACGCTATTGATAGTGCTTTCCCCTAACTGGTTAGCAAGTTGCGTCATATGAAACGAAGCCAATAACACAAAACCCTCGCTTTGATTTTTCAAGCGAGGGTTTTCTGCTTTTTTTCTTTAAAGTCGTAATAAGGAAGTCTGCTGATGCAAAACTCAACAAAACTGCTCTTTCTTATAGTCACTGAATAAGCATATAATCCTCTAATACTTTTTTACGGTATAAAAGGAACAACCATGCAACAAGAAGTTTTCTTGAGACTAAAAAAAATCCCTTTTCTTTCCAGTCTGCCTGATGAAGTGCTTAACGCTTTGGTGGCAAAAGCTAAATCGGTTAAATTTCCCAAACAAGCAGTCATTATTTCGGAAGGCGACGAGACCAGTTCACTTTATATTATCCTCTCCGGCAAGGTGCGTGTTTTCAGCAGGGATGAAAAAAGCAAGGAAGTGACGTTGCTTATTCAGGAAGCAGGTTCCTATTTTGGAGAATTGGCCTTACTTGGCGATGAGCCGAGGTCGGCTTCTGTAGAAACACTGGAAAAAACAGTGTGCGGAATTATATCAAAAGATGATTTTAAATACTGGCTTGCAAGCCACCCGGATGTGGCGATTGGGTTGCTGCGAGTTTTATCAGAAAAGATCAGGCAGTTGACTGAAAAAGTCAAACAAATGGCTTTATCAAATGTTTATGAAAGAACCATAAAAGTACTTCAGGACATGGCTGATAAAGAAGACGATATTTTCGTTATCCATAACCGGCCTACTCAGCAGGAACTAGCTAATATGGTGGGTTCATCAAGGGAGATGATCAATAAAATCATGAAGGAATTAACCAAAGGCGGCTATATAGTCATTAAAGACAGAACACTTAGAATTGAGAAAAAACCGCCTGCATCCTGGTAAATTTCCAAACATAACTTTGAGGGCTTTTACTCTGCCAATTCCAGCCATAACTATAATATCCGGATTTTCCATCTTCCAGTTTAGCTAATTGGCAATGGGTTCAACGACACCATTCATCAATTAATGCCGCCACTAAAGTGGTCCAGGTTTGATGTGAGGCGCCTAGACCTTGTCCTGTTTCAGCATGAAAATATTCATGGAACAATAAATGTTCTTGCCAGTGCGGATGATGTTGAAAAAGGGGTTCATCCCCATAAATAGGTCTGCGCTGGTTTGCATCAGGTAAAAACAGTCGAATCATGCGCTGAGCGAGTTCTTCGGCCAAGGCGCCCAAGCTCATCCAAACAGGCGTTGGATTATCGTCTAAACGTACTTCAATTTGAAGTTCGCCTCCAAGGGCCTTATCCAGTTTGCGCAGTGCTTCAATCATCAGAAAACCGGTAGGAAACCAGATCGGTCCGCGCCAATTGGAGTTCCCTCCTTTTAGCTTGGATTCAGCTTCGGCGGGTTCATAACGGACTTCGCCTGTACCGTACTGAAAGGGTTGTTGGGCATGGATTTTGGATAGGCTGCGGATGCCAAATTGAGCAAGAAATTCGTTTTGGTCGAAAACCCGGGCAAGAATCCGTTTTATTTGGTTTTGGTTGGGGATGCTTAAAACATAAGTCGTTTGGCCGTTTTGGCAGGTGGTATGATGACAAAATTGGGCAAAATGACTGCGATTTTCTAAAAACCAGTTCAGATTTGCCCTAAAATAAGGAAAAGGCTGAATCCAGTCGGCTTCCAGGCGTTCAACTGCAAACAAAGGAATTAAGCCAACTAATGATCTGACCCTGAATTTATCGAAACTATCGTCAGCATGGCGTAACACATCATAAAAAAAACCATCTGCTTCATCCCAGAGCAGGTAATCGCGCCCGCCCATATGCTTCATCGCAGCGCCTATATAAACATAGTGCTCCAGAAACTTGGTTGCCAAGCCTTCGTAAGTTTTATTTTCACCGGCCAGTTCCAAAGCGATGCGCATCATATTTAAACAGAACATCGCCATCCAGCCCGTCGCATCGGATTGTTCCAATACATCACCTGGCGGCAGCGGTTTACTACGATCGACAACGGCAATATTATCAAGCCCTAAAAAACCACCCTCAAAAACGTTATTGCCATGATTGTCGACCTTGTTAACCCACCAGGCAAAATTGATTAAGAGTTTATGAAAACAACGCTCCAGAAAGGCCCGGTCAGTTTTATGATGATGCCGCTTTTCCATATTGTAAACCCGCCACACCGCCCAGGCGTGCACGGGTGGATTTAAATCCGAGAAATCCCATTCATAGGCGGGAATCTGGCCATTAGGGTGCTGGAATTGTTCGAACAACATTAACCACAACTGGTCCTTGGCAAAATCAGGGTCAATCAACGCCATCGGGATGCAGGAAAACGCCAAATCCCAGGCGGCAAACCAGGGATATTCCCATTTATCGGGCATCAGCAGTATGCGCATGGAATTAAGATGCAGCCAATGACGATTCCGGATCCCGATCCGGGAGGCAGGCGGCGGGGCGTTTGGAAAATCCCCCTTTAGCCACTTGCGGACATCGAATAAATAAATTTGTTTACTCCACAGTAAATTGGCAAAGGCTTGCCGTTGAACATGGCGCAGCTCCAAACTGGCGTTGGGTGGATGAATCGATGCATAAAAGGCATCCGCTTCAGCTTTACGTTGGCTGAATATCGCTGCAATCTCTGCGAAAGGCTGTTCCATTGATTGAGACGTTAAGCGCAACGTTAATTGCGCGGACTTACCAGCCGGAATAGCCAACAGGTAATGGAGGCCAGCTTTAGTGCCTGACTGGACAGGATTGATGCAAGCTTCCCCCTGAATAAGGTAGCGATGAAATGCGTCTTTTGTATAGTGCGGCGTATCATTTGCGGCTGCGCCATAGACGCGTTGCTTATTGGTCTCGTTATCGGTAAATAATGGCGTACAGTCGCCATTGGCATAAAGATAATAGTTCGGCAGTTGATACGGAAATAGAATACCCGGTAGCAGCCCAAGTTCGGTACTGTCGGCGAGTAAACAAGTAGCCTTGGAGGATTTACCGTCACTGACTAATTTAATGATCGGTTCAGCGCCGCGCGGTTCGCTCCACGCCCAGGTATTACGAAACCAGAGTTGAGGTAAAATATGCAAGGGCGCCGTTTCAGGTCCCCGGTTAAAAGCCGTAATACGGATACAAAGATCATCGGGGGACGCTTTGGCGTATTCAACTTCGACATCAAAATAACGCTCGTCCTTAAAGATGCCGGTATCCAAAAGCTCATATTCAGGTCCTTTGCCGGCACGGCGCTGATTTTCGTTAATGAGCTCCTGGTAAGGAAAAGCGCCTTGCGGATACTTATAAAGATAACGCATATAACTATGCGTCGGGGTATTATCCAGATAGAAATAATATTCTTTAACATCCTCGCCGTGATTCCCTTCCCAGGCATCGAGGCCAAACGCGCGCTCTTTCAGGATCGGATCACGGCCATTCCAGAGCGCCAAGGCAAAGACTAATAACTGATAACGATCACAAATACCCGCCAAACCGTCTTCGCCCCAGCGATAAGCCTTACTGCGCGCCAGATCATGCGGTAAATAACGCCAGGCATCGCCATTAGGGCTGTAATCCTCACGAACCGTTCCCCAGGACCGCTCGCTCACATACGGCCCCCATCGCCACCAGGGGGGAAGGTCGCCGGTGTTCTCGCTGATTCGAAGATGTTCTTTAGTGGTCATGGTAAGATTTGGTTCTGTTCAAATATCTTCAGTTATCCAACATGAGCGTCCATGTATGGAAAATACTGAACCCTGTTTTATTTTTGTGGGATAGCTGTGTCCATAAGATAGCCCTGATCAAAATCGGTTTGAGTTTTTCGACCACAATACCTCAATAATATCTTACTTTGCGTCCAGTGTAATGAAGCCTTCCCACCCCTGTGGAGGGGTTTCCCGATAAGCTAATGCCAAGTCCAAATAAAAGTTGGTTGGGCCATCGTGTCCATAAATATCCAGCAAAGTTTGAAAACTGACTACGGCATCCTCCCATTGGCCTTGCTTAAATGCACTTAGCCCGCAGGCAAATTGCTCGTATTTGGCGTAATTAGCCACATTGACATCTGTTTCCTTACCAACAATCTCCATAAGCTCCACTGGTTCATCTCGTCCAACCAAACGAAAACTACCTACTGGCCTATAAATTACATTGATCAGGCTAGCTACAATTTCCGCAGAAGCTAAAATATGGGTTCCCAAAAATTTGTTCACACCCTGAATGCGTGAAGCGGTATTTATCGTATCGCCAATAGCACGATAATGACTAACCTCACCTGCATCTAGCCTGCCTAGCGTCATATCACCCTCATGCAAACCGATTCGCGTAGGAAGCAGGCCTGTACTTGATGTTTGATTGAATTGCTCAACCGCCAGTTGCATTTCCAGCGCAGTTAAACAAGCGGCAAATCGTTGGTTAGCGACAGGAAAATCGATCCATACCGCTATCATTGAATCACCGGTTACATCCGCGATGATACCGTCATGAAAACTCACCGGATGCCCCAACACTTGGTAATACGCGTTTAATAATTCCCACATTTCGTGGGCAGTATGATGCGCTGCAACACTCGTATAACCTTCAATGTCTGTGGCAAGGCACAAACCGACTATATCCCGTTGAGATAAATATACTGCTGCTCCTTTTTCCGGATACCATTGCCCCGGTGATGCCGGAACAAAGGGTAGCCATTTTGGAAACACGCGGCGGACAAAAGCCAGAATCCGCTTTCTTTCATTTAGCAGGTCCCGGCGCGACCATAATAAAGAAATAAGCCAAGCTAAAGGTAATTGGATCAATACCGGCACAGCCACCGGCAACCACATGCTACTTCGACTAAAATACCACACAGCCAAGCCAACATAAGCGCTGCCAGCCAGTAAGCTTGCCGCTATACCGAATAGCCCGGCAAACCAAGTCAGCAACAAACCAACAACCAATCCGAACATTACAAGCGCTAGCCCTGGAGGGAATGGTGATTCAACAAAACGACCTTCCAGTAAATTGGCAAATTGCGTAGCCATAATTTCTACTCCTGCCATCTTGCCACTGCGCGTGTCGCTGAAGGGTGTTTGTAAATAGTCTGTTTTGCCGGATGAAAACTTACGATTGGCCTTGCCAATAAATAGTACTTTACCCTCTAAATCAACCACTTTTCCGTAATAAACATCGCTGTACGATTCCATTCTCAACGTCTTTGGCGGGCCGTAAAAATCAAGGTAAAGACTGTCATTCAAACAAACCACCTTATCAATACGATTTTCCAAGTCGGATTTTTTCGGCAAGCTTTTCGAAGTGTTGCCTGGGGTGGACAGGCATTGTCTACGCTGTTCTGTTAACCAGACAGAAAAAGGAGTGTCGGGCTGGGTAATACCTTGTAAAGCACCGGTACGCTGAAGATAGTATAACCACGTTAGTACCGGCAAGGTAGGTGTTTCTGCGAGCGTATCAAGGAAAGTCCAGCCTTCATGAACAGTAGAACTTTCAGCGTCGTTACTCAGGTAAAACGGCGCATGATCCAATACGGACTGAACCAGCACTGGCGTAGGGGGAATTTTGCGCAGGGCAATAAGCTGTTCGGAAAGCTGCTGCTGTTGTCCTCCATCCCTTTGGACGAATGGCTCCTTATTTTTTTCCGAGCATTCATCCCTTCCGAAAAAATCCTCAACCCCGCGCCGCAATTTTTGTACGCAGTCTGTCACCAGCACGTTGCCTGCTTCCCGCATGGCTGCAGCAAACGCTGGATCGTGATCAGGATGGGATGCGATAAACTGAAGATCAAATACAATTAATGCTGCACCCTGACGCTGCAATTCCTGTATCAACTGGGCATGAAAGCCGCGCCAACGGGTTAAATCCTGCCCTACGCCTAACTGATTTTCCGAAGCTTCATCCATCGCCACGACAACAACTTCAGCGGGTGGTGGACGCTGTCCCCGGATACGGAACAAAGTATCCAGACCTAACGTCGTTTCCAGATTGGTTAGATAATAAATGCTGCTGCCCAGCAGGAGTGTGACTAACGCAATGGTGATTGCGCGTAGGAAATGGCATTTCATGGTTGGATGTTTCTAGCCCTCTCCTTTAAGATCAATGAAGTCTGCATAGGGCGCAATAGCGAGAGCGTATTGCGTCACAACGAAGCCCAACATACGGGGGCGCAATGGCTATGGCCTATTTCGCCCTATAGATTGCGCCTTACCGCGTTGCAATAGTAAAGATGGGCGCTGTTGAGCATGGAAACGATATATGTAGGGCGGGCAGGTTTTTTTGCCCACCGTTTACAACACCCAAACTAGGGGTTCACCAACATTGGTGGGCAGAAAAGCGTTGCCCACCCTACCTGGCTTAGTTCAATGTCGGCTGGGACTCGCTTCAACTCTACTTAAAGCAAGCACAGACAATAATTCTTGTGATGAACCAAAGTATTTTACCAGCTTCCGTTAAGTTAAATGCACAGAGAAAGTAGCCTCTCTTTTGCTACCCTGAGGCTACTTTCTATCATTCACATTCTAAATTTGAACGACAATCGATGCATCAAACTGCATAGTCATTTAATTCACCGTTCCTTGCATCTTATCAAAGTCCACTAACCCAACAATTTGATTTATTAGGTAGTGGTGCTTCCCAATTTCCTACTTTTGGTTGTAACTTACAGCAAGCGCCATCAGGCGGAGGAATATCCGGACGTCGCTTATTTGCCGGGATCCAATCACTTGCAAACGTGAGCGCATTGCCATCGCTAATACCACAGCCACCACCATCTCCTTTCCACGATGATGTTCTTGTACTTGGATTAGTTAGTTCACATAGACAAGCAAAGCCCAATTTTAAAACCCCTGTGTTTTCTTCATAACCATATACCATATTAACTTGTATTGTGCTCGTTCTTTGGTAAATTTCTTGTCCCACTATGTATCCTGCTACTATCGTTATAATCGTCAGACCCGCTGCGATAACTGCATTTATTCCTGGTGATGCTGCCATAATTCTCTCCTCATTTTACTTTTTGTATTGGTTATCCTGTAAACGGTTGCTATCGGATGTTGCCATAAAATTGCTTGCATTAAAGCCAAATTCTTGCACCTTAACATCGGCAGTTATATAACCAATAAATATACCTAACAAAAATCCCAGAACCATTAGAATTGCAATCGTTTTCCTGTCTTTGTAAATATAATCATAATCTTCAATCATTTTTGCCTCCAAATTGTCATTAAAAATTCAAAGTAATACGCCCGAAAATTGTCCTTTCCGGAATAAATAAACTAGGATTAAAGAATTGGTTATTCTCATCACCACTCAAATCCTCAAATCTATACTTTTTGTTTAATAAATTTCTTCCTTCGATGCTTATAATTCCAAGCCGTTTCGGAAATCGAAAACCGATTGAAGCATCAAGAAGAAAAAAATTACTTGCGTTTGGATTAACTTGTATTAGATTTATTTTATCCAGCGCTTGATGAACATAGGTTTCAATCAACTTGCCAAAAAAACCAGAAGGATGGAAATATCTGAACTCTAAGGGCACGATATGGGTGGAAAGCACACTAGATTCAGGGCTATATTTTCTTATATAATTATATCGGGCAGTAATTGCTAATTGTTCTAAAGGTGCCCAATTAATATAGACTTTTGATGAATCTTTTTGAAAAAATAAATCGCCACCATGTAGGTTAAAGACATCCCTGCGTGAAAACTCAACACCAGCAAATAAATTGGGTTGTATTACCATATCCACAGCTCCGCCATAAAACGAAAATTTTTTTTCAGCCAGATCATCAAAAAACTGGTTAAATCCTGCTATCTGAGTTGGTTCAATGGTTTGTATCGCGGCTATAGGTCTTTTGTTTTCCCTAATGTAGGCAAACCTGAGTTTGATCCTATTTCCTATATCCCACAAAAGACCTGCTTTTGGATATATACCCCCATTTGGATATATATCTGGCTGATTTTTTGCGTCCGAAAAATCGTATGTTAACCCGAGTGTTCCTGTAATTCTGGCGGGTAATTTTAGGTTAACATAGGTATACTCTCTATGTCCATTCCGACCGTCATCACCACCGGACATATTCTTAGATGGTATAAAATCTTTTATTGTATAGGCGCTAAAGCCGGTTATAAGATTATATAAATTCGTATGATGAAGATACTGGCCCTCATAAAAATCGATGCTATCCCTATTATCATTCGTGAATTTTCCAGGGCTTTCAGTAGCTAACTGGTCTATATACGTAAAAGAATCATTATGAACATATGATGCCAACAAATGATCATCCGTAAAAACTCTTAAATTTATACCGGCACGGTAAGTTTTTTCCCTCAAAAAATTACGGTCTGGAAAAGTAGTATCTATTGAGTTCAGTTTCTGTATTAAATTACCTTGCTGGGTTTCCCTATGCACAAATTCGAATTGTGTATTTAATCGATCATTAATGGCCCACTGTAGAAAAGCATCGTAAATGTCGTGGCGCTGATCCGTATTTTTTCTATCTTCATCAGGTCCATAGGGTCGGATAAAACCATCCGTTTGATAATGGTACTGCCCTAAGCTATAAGAAAACTTGTCTACAAGCCCACTTAAGGTGACTTCATCACCGAAAGTACCGAGGTTTCCGCCTACTCCGGAAACAATTAGCTGCGGACGATTCCCCTCGAAAGTGCGGGTAAAATCCTGGAACGAGGAATTTGCTATTCCCAAAGCATTTAGTAATCCTCTTTGAGAAACCGACAAATGCGGTTGCACCGGATTGATATTGACAGGTTGCAGCAGTTTCGCCTGCAACAGTTCGCTAAGTTGCGCTGTTTCTCTACTGGATTGATTGACATACGTATCCGCTAAGAAACGATGGGCAGAAAAGTTGGTAGGATCAATTTGCAGTGAACTGGTTGCCTCAACCAAACCCCGTTGTTCGAAACCGAGGTTATCGTAAATACGCGCCAGGCTAGCTTCACGGGAGGCTCTATCGGCATCCAGCAACAGCTTGGAACGATAAACCGCGCGATTATCGTTTAATTCTATCGCTTTCTGTAAATTCTGCAATGCCTCCACCGGCCTGTTCTCTGTCTGCTTTTTGAGAGCATCGTAAAAATAAGGCGTTGGGTCCTTGGGATCGCGCTCTTTCGCCAAGTTGAACTGACCTTCAGCAAGCACATTGCGTTTTTCTGCGTGGTAAGCCTTGCCAAGATAACTGCGAATTAATGAATTGTCAGGATCAAGAATGGCGGCAATTTCCAGATTCTGACGGCCTTTCTCAAGGTCGCCACTCCGAATTTTGGCCAACCCTAAACCCAATCGTGCCAAAGGCGAGGTGGAATCCAGTTTGACCGCTTTTTCAAAGGCTTGCAGCGCTTCATCAGTGTCCATACGGAGCAGATAAGAAAAGCCCATCACGGTTTGTGTTCTTTCAAGGTTGGCATCCAGCTTTAAAGCGTGTTGTGCGCTTTGCCCGCTTTCAGAAATCAACCCCAGGGCGAGTTCGAGTTCTGCTTTCCGTGCCCAAACCATCGCATCGTGTGGCGCATACTTCACGGCTTGGTCGGTAGCTTCCAGTGCTTTGTCCAGTTCAAAACGGCCTTGCTCGGCATACGATAATGCAGAATAAGCTGTAGACGAGCGGGAATCAGAAGAAATTGCCCTGTTTGCCAAGGCATAGGCCTCATCTTTCCGGTTTTGCGTCAGTGCCAGCACTGATTGTAATGCCAATGCTTCGGCATCGTTGGGATTATTTGCCAGCAAAGCGTGGATATCTTGCAAGGCAAGCGCAACTCGCCCGACGGTGAGTCTTATGGCGCCGCGTATTTTGTAAAAATAAGGCGTCCGTTTCTCAGGCGATAATGCATCGAGCCGCGACAAAGCCGCGTCAATTCGGCCTTGACGAAAATCCCGAATAGCCGTACGAATACTGGCATCTATTATCATTGTGACATCGGGATAAGGCAGCAATGGCGGGTAGTAAAGCGCCCACACAACTGCATCCGGTGGTTTAATGTCAATCTGTGCTTGCGGCGCATGCCCCAATTGGGCTTGTGCGCTTTGCCCAGCTTTGAGGTGCATACTGCCCTGCGCGTTAAAAAATCTTACTTCACCTTCGTAAACCCATATAGAGGCCTTGGTATCATCAGCGCTTAGGGCAAATTCGGTGCCTTCAGGTCCAGCGTTGGCAATCGGCGTATTAATTTGCAGATGTCTGGGTGTCCGGCTAATAAAGAGGATAAAGCCACTAAGCAAATCCAGCAAGGTAGGTTTATTGGGGGCAATCCCATTTAAACTGAGCACCGTGCCTTCATCGAGACGTAAGACAATACCGTCAGGCAGCAGTAATGAGGCTCGACTGAAAGCCGCTAATCGCACTCGGCCACCTTCACAAATTGTTTCATTGTGTTGTGCTGCTTGCCAATGTCCCCTGTTATCAGAATCGAAAAATACATTACCTTGCAAGGAAACCAGCTTTGCGGTGGGTTTATTGATACAGTTTTTATCGGCAACTTCTTCCTCCGACCAACTTTTGGGCGCAAATAAAAAAAGTAACAGAACAAGTAGATAATGCATTTTTTATTTTTTCCGGAGAGGAAATTTCTATTTTGCTAATCTAATACTAATATCTTTACCTAACTAAAATCAATAACATTCATATTGAAAGATAGAGTAGAGAAGATCCTCTCGACTCTCTCTTCTCTCCGAACCGTGCGTGCAGTTTTCCAGTCGAGAATTCCCTCATCGGGATTGACAAGCCATAAATATGGGCTTCTTTCGGTGAAAAGTCCATATTTAGCAAAATATGCATTAGGGTGGAAGACATTTGGAAATATCTCCATCGTGCCGTTGATAAGGAGGCTTAAACGGTCGACTTTCTTCTAACGGCAAGGCACGATAAGGCAGCAGCCAATCGGTTCTTCGAAAAAGCGATGCGCCATAACAACGATATAGAGATGGCCACGATGGACAAAAGCCGAGCCAACAAAGCAGCCATCGATAGGATCAATAATAATCGGAACGTGCCTGTCGAGGTTCGTCAGATCAAGTATCTTAACAACAATGGCATATTTGCTCGTCCGAAATATGCGGTTTGCGGTTAATGTGTTAATGCGACAAAACCCATGTAGCTCTCGGATATGCCGCGTACCAACGAATGCACACCAAAATTATGTCTATGGGGTAGTGCATCCTTTTTGTATTGAGCATATCGAGTTACAACTTATATTGAAAGATGCTTAGAATAACCGAATTTTCTGCTCGAAGGTTAATTCGACAGAACCCAACAGTGCCATTATAACCAGTATGGAGTCATTACCAGGACGCTGGTAATGTACGCTCAATTCTGAGTGTTTTGTCTTGAATTGCAATATAAACGCCTTTGGTTAATTCATGCATGATTTTATTAACCATCTCTCTGGATGAACCTACCATGTTGGCTAATTCTTGCTGTGTGGGTCGGTCATGGATAACGAAAATATCGCCTTCTTTATGGGCCATTTCATAGAGTAGTTTAATGGTTTCTTTCATAAACGTTTGACAAAGCCCGTTGTTTAACCATTTCAGTCAGATACCTGATTTTTTCTGATAAGGCACATAACAAACCAATCGCTACATCCGGGTGTAGGGTAAGCCAATTGATAAAATCCTCTTGAGAAATAACACAGCATACGGTTTTTTTCCAGGGTTATCGCAGAAGCAGATCTGGTTTCATCACTGAGTAATGCCAATTCACCAAAATGAGTACCGGCTTCCTGGATAAGTAACGTAACTTCCTGACCTTTTTCATCACTGCTAAAAACACGCACTTTGCCGGAGAGAATGATATAAAGCGAGCAGGTTTCATCACTTTCCGTGATAATAATTGCCTGCTTTGGAAATTTGGCTGATTTTGCTTTTGCTGCCAAAGAGTCAAGTGTTTCATCGGGCAGATTGGCAAGAAAATGGATTTTTTCAGTGCCGAGAAGATTTCTTGTTGCATGGTGGATCCTTATTATACAGTGAAACAAATTCGGGGAATTATATGCAATGGGGCGTTGTTGAATAAATCAAAAATTGGCTAAATCTCCCCATTTCTTGCATGTGCTAGATTTTAACAGTCATAGGCTTACCTGGACTTTTCATTCGCTTGAGTGTAGACACACTGATCCATGCTTTCGATTTTTGTTGCGGCAACCCACGCGCTTTCATGGTGTTGCCGCGAATGCGTTTCTAACTCTGCATGGCAAGCGGTTCAGTCGCAGTGCTGGGAAATGAAAATAAAAAGAGGTTTCAACCTGATGGGTAATAGTTCACAGAAGGATCGAACCTATTTACATCAATTGAAAAAACGGCCATTGGGTTTCTCCTAAGGGTTGAATCAAGTTGTATCTTTGTGTTCGACATTCATACGATGACTCGCTAATATCGAACAGCGTTTTTATCAACAACAAGTTTTGGGTTTAAAAAATGCAGCCAGAAGATTAATAATCTTTATTCAAGTTAAGTGAAGCAGACAGCTATTAAGCATTTCATGTAATACGTCGTTTTAATAATCGTCTGGCAAACGCAATATAAACAATAGAGGCCCGGTACGAAATCCGGCCAAGTTGAGCACAATGTTGAACTCTTAAGAAAAAAATCGTAGAGCTGATACATTGACACTTGCTAAATTTTAGGGATGATCAAGCTTGATTTCTATGAAATATTGCACGACAGAAATGTGATTTATTTCACATATGACAAGTATTGCTCTTACGATTTGAGTGACTGCACATTTCCAGACAAGCTCGGAGCATTTGAGAGCAATGATATGCCGATTCCAATTTATGCGCATCTACGACTCTATGAGCTGTAGGGCGGATTCATCGATAGGCAATCCGCTATCAATGGAGCGTAAAAAATTGATCTAATCGGAAATTTCCATGCGAGAGTTTTTATGCTGGGTGCGGTGTCCTTTGAAGTCGGTCATATGGGTAATCCAGGCGGTGTTTGTTGGATGCCTGGTTTACCGTAAGTGTGGCTTCCTCTGTTAACGCAACAGAACCAAAATGCCTCCTAAAAGAGAAACGCTGCATCGTTTGGCTTGGGCAAATTAGCCGCTTTCTCCTCCTCAACTATCCAGCCGCCACCTATGGCGCGGTATAAACCGATCATCGCGGTAAGGTTGGCGCTTTGTGCCTGGATGAGATCAATTTGCGCGTCGAACAACTGCCGGATCGAATCGAGCACCGTAAGGTAATCGGTATAGCCTCCATCATAACGAATGCGAGACAAGTTGAAATAGCTTTGCACTGCGGCAACTCGCTCGCTTTGTCTCTCCTTTTGTACTTTGGTTTTGTTACTGCTCACAAGCGCATTCTCGAATTCACGAAAGCCGGAGAGGATAGACCGCTGGTAATTCGCCACAGCCGCTTTCTGCACTGCTTCAGCAGACTGCACTTGTCCCGCGATCTTGCCTGCGGTAAAAATCGGCGTGAGCAGAGCCGAGCCTACGCTCCAGAAATTAGCGCCTGGAACAAAAAGCGTCGCCACTTGAGTACTTATCTGTCCCACATCGCCAGTTAGCGAAATTTTCGGGAAATATTGAGCGCGAGCTACGCCGATTCTTGCATTGGCAGCAATCAATTCCTGCTCTGCCTGCTGAATGTCGGGACGTTGGGCGAGCAGGTCGGAAGGCAAGCCGGCCGGTACGGCGGGAAGACGGAGTTCATCAAACGAAAGGCCACGTGGAATGGTACCCGGGTTTCGCCCTAGCAAAACGCTCAACGCATTTTCCGTTTGTGCTATTTGTTGCTCATATAAGGGAATAAAGGCCCTGCGTCGTTGGTATTCGGAGTTGACCTGCTGAAGTTCCAGTTTGGAGCTGTAACCTCCATCAAAACGAATTTTAGCGATGCGCATTTCCTCTTCGAGACTTTTAACAATGTTTTTCGTGATCTTCAGATTTTTGTCCAACTCGCGTAGCGTGATATACGTTTGCGCAACCTGACTGACCAGGGTCAGAATCACTGCCCGTTTGATAGCTTCCTGTCTGAGCAGGTCAGCGCGAGCAGCTTCGTTGGCTCGGCGCAGTTGACCCCAGACATCCAGTTCCCAGTTCATTGTGACTCCCAGTCGGGCAAAGTCAACTTCGTCATTGTTTGCTCCGCTGTTCAAAACATCGCCTCCGCCACTGCTGGGCTGATCATGTGCATAATTACCTGTTCCGAAAATCTGGGGAAACAGATTGGCGCGAGTTGAACCATACTGCCCCATAAACTGCTCGACATTGGCAATAGCTATTTTCAGATCCAGGTTTCCTTGCACCGCCTGACCTACCAGCTGATTCAGGACAGGATCACCTAACTGTTCCCACCACTTCAGGTTGGTGGCATTTTGACGGACATTGCTCTCCGCAAAGCGCCATTGCCTGGGTGTATCGATCTGAGGACGGATATAATCCGGGCCGATCTTGAAGCATCCGGCGATTAGCGCCGATAGCGCTAAAATAAAAAGTTTATTCATAATCTCGCAGCTGCGGATTTAGGTTTTAAGGATGCGCAATAACCAGTAAAGTTTGCGCACGTTTAAACGCACAATTTAAACATTTCTCCAGTGTTTCCGGGTCTAGTGCAGCGAAGCTTTCATCCAGGATAGTCAATTGTGCATTTTGCAGTAATGCCCTCGCCAGAAAGATACGGCTACGTTCGCCATGAGAGAGTTGCCAGCCTGTTTCGCCCACCATCTGCATCATTCCTGACGGCATCCGTTCCAGCAAATCTCCTAACCCCAAGTCTGCGCAGAATTCTTCAGCTGCTTGAAGATCCTCCTGTGAAGCAGGCCAATTACGTCCCATCAGCAGGTTAAATGCCAGAGTGCCAGTCAGAATATGGTTCTCGTGAAATTGAGGCGCTTGTGTTGCCAGTCGATGCCAGCTTGCACCTAATGTATGTCTATCCAGTCCATTCAAAAGCAATAAGCCGGAATCAGGTGTTCGAAGACCCACCAACAAAGACGCAAGTGTCGATTTTCCACCGCCGGATGAGCCTTCAAGCAGAATTCGCTCGCCTTTATAAATGGATAAATCAACACCACTTAGGACTGGATCACCTTGTGGCCGATAACGAAACACCAAATCGCTGGCATCAATTAATTTCGTTGCTGAGCCATTGGAACCCATCCCTGCCATCTGGGAGGACGTTATAAAGGGTTCTTGGGAAAGTTTTTTGTTGGCTGAGTAAAATAATGCTGAAACCTGAGTCCAGGCGATACCAGCCCTGGCCAATGCCGCCAAGCCGCCGGATACGCCAGAAAGCGCTCTGCTGGCGAGCAATAGTCCGCCCAAGCCAATTGCCAATCCGGTTGCATCGCCGGTACCGGAAACAAAAGCAGGTGCTAACCCCGTCAAGCCAATTATCATCCAGCCGCGCGCTAATCCGCCAGTGATCGGCACAATGGCGTCATCTAATTCCTTAGACATGTTCAGATACTTTTTAATAACCTGATCTTCCTGCGCGTTTCGGCGATTTGCCGGTTCCTGAGCCAGACGAGTTTTATGTCCGACCATGCGTTCGACCAGCTCATGTGTCATATCAAGGCGCATAAACGTCCACTTTCGCAAGCGCTGAAAATAACGCCAGCTTAATCCCATAGTCAGCGTTAACCAGCCTAGCAACAGGAGTAAATGCAGTTGACCTCCTGCTCCAGCAGCCAAAATAACACCGGCAAAGATCAATTCGATGACCGCGATAATAACAGCAAAACCACCGTTCAGCGCTAATGACTCAAGTGCCTGGGATTCCATAACCCGCCCGAGCAATCGGCCGGCACCCTGATGTCTGACTGATTCAGTATCCATTCGTAAGGCGCCGGCCAAAAGCCGCTTTTTAAGAATTCTGCCCATATCCAGCGCAAAAGTGGAGTCTAACCAGCTTCCCAGTAAATGTAGCGGAATAAGTGATAATACCAATAAAGCCCAGGCAGTAAGCCAGCCCAAATCCAGCCGTCCGTTTAAAGCAGCGTGTCCAATCAAACTCCAACCCGCTATTTCCAATCCATAAACCAGTGTGAATACGCTTAACATAAGAACCACCCGCCGAGGCAAATGAGCCTGTGCCAGCTGCCGCCAAAATCCTGATGTAGGTGGCAGACGCTGGATCCAGCAGCCACTTATGCGCTGAGTAGCGAGACGCTCACGGAGCATGACCGCTCTTACATGTTGCCGCCGCCGCCCGGGTACGCCGGCAATCACCAGTAAGCGATCTATCTCGGCGGTAACCGGCGCTTCGTAGGGTTCACACAGTGCCGCGCGCATGACTTCAGCCGGACATCTGTGTACGCACAGGTCTGGGCCGATCAGTTGTAACATACCGGATTTTGACTTGAGTAATAACAAAAACCGAACATCTTGACCATCACCCAGCTTCAGCAAGGCAGGTCCCGAATTGCGAAGAAGTTGCCCGGATTCAGATACTGATGTTTCGATGGGTTCAGCTTCAATGCCTAATCTATCACCAGCCCATTCGATCCAGCGATCAAGATCAGCCATATCTTGCGGTTTCAAGGGTTCAGCAGCAATAAGACTTTCCCGGGTTGCCGGATTCAGGTGTGCATGACGCGCAAGTTCTTCGATACTTTCTCCCAGCCTCGAAAGAGGCCAGGCCAACATACTAATATCCTTGTTCATTCACTGTGTCCGTATGGGTAGTGTTAATACATCCTTCCTGGATATGGATGCGACGCCATTGATCTCCCTTCCACAGGTCCTGGCGCACCACTTCTTCGGCATCTAGCAAGTCCCGGTAACGGGATTGGCTCTTGGCCAATTGACCGGGGGAACCATCTTCGATGATGCGTCCGTTTTCAACAACTAAAACGCGATTAAATGCTAACGTTTCGCTTACATCATGGGTGACACAAAGCAGTGTTGCATCTTGCCACCATTGCCGTGCATCGGTCAGTAACTGGTGACGTTGACTGCGATCCATTCCGCGGAAAGGTTCATCCAGCAAGGCAAGACGAACATTGGTTTGCAGCAAGGCACGGCCCAGTCGCATCCTTTGTCCTTCTCCGCCAGAAAGCAATGCGCCGCTTTCACCCAGGTAGGTTTGCAAACCTGATGGCAATTTCTCTAATACGCCACGCAGAGCAGCCGAATCAATAGCACCAGCCATTTTATCGAAACCATTTTCACTGGAACTGTAGTTGAGATTATCCAGAAACGAACGGTTCCAGATTTGGATGGCAGGGTCAACCCACGCCGTTTCCTGACGCAAGGATTGCTGGTTTGCTCCGTTCAAAGTCATACCATCGACCAGCAATTGTCCGGTAGCCAGCCGATGCCACCCGAGCAATAAACCTACCAAACTGGATTTGCCGGCCCCCGAGGGACCAACGATAGCGACGTGTTCTCCTGGGGAAATAATGAGATCAATATCCTGCAAGATAGTATGTCCAGACACCAGCACGCTACCACTGTCAATTGCTATGCCAACGCCGCAGGCGCTCTTGGTACTTGCTTTGATGATCTCATTATGTGCAGGATCATGGATTTCCTCTGGAGCCGAAAGCGGTTCTAGCAGCCGGAGCAGAATATTCCGTTGCGCAGGATATTGATGCGCCAGTGCTGTCAGTCTTTGACCGAGAGCTGGTAACTTCAATGCCCAATAAACCAACAACAGATCACCACCCGTGACCCCGCCTGAACGCAAAAAATGCTGAAACAGCATCAAGCCAACAAATCCAACACAGATTAAAGATTGCAAGCCTTCGGTGAATAATGAAATACGGATCAGGCTCCGGCTTGATCGCGCCCATTCCACCAATAATCCTTCATGTTCGCGGCTAACGGCTTGCTCAGCCCTATGCGTCCGGATGGGAACAAGGCCCAGTAGAGCATCCAGGTAAAAAGTAAACAACGCACCCGAATGACTACGTACCCGCAAATCCATTTCGTTAAGTAGAGGTTGAGCGAACAATGGAAGGCCAACCGCCAGTGCGGCAATAATAAGGGCTAAAACACTGCTGGCTGAATCGATGAGCATGATTCCGGCCAGAGTGAACGTGATATCCCATATCGTTTGTATAAATTGGATGCCTAAACCGGGAACCAGTCTGGTCAAATGGATACTGTGGCTGCGTTCGGCCATGTCTGAAACTGGTCGACTCTGAAAATAGCGATCCGTCAAATTAGGAAGTTTTCGCAATAAAGCCATACGCAGACGTATTTCAAGGTGCCGCCCGTAACGCAGCGATTCCATTGCGATAGGAATTTCAATTAACAAAAGCAAAGCGACGAAAGAAATCAGGCCAAGTACTGCCCCCAATCTTTGGCTGGTCAGATTCAGTTCCCAGGAAATATCAAAAATCCCCCTGAACAGCAGAGTTTCAATTAACACCGCACCTACGGAAATGGATAGCGCTCCTATGAGCGCAACAGGTGATAACAGGCCATCGTTTTTGAGTAAATCCAGCAGTGTCTTTCCCGGATGTAAGGGCTTTTCGTTGAGTGCGGCTGCAAGTTCAAGCGACAGCGGCTCTTCTTTATCACTTTCTTCCTTGATTATTCCGGATTTTTTTCCTCTTATCTGTAATAAAACCGCACCCTTAAATAGAAGTTGTTCTTCACTAGCACCCTCGGGTTTTTGAGGTGTCACTGACCAATAAGATTTTGGAATCGTTTTAAAGAGTTCGTCTGACTTATTACCTGCTTGTTCCAGCAGCGTCCGCACTAGTTTGACAGCATGCTTGCCAGATTTGATGCCGTCAGCTTCCACAATAGAATTAACCAATCGGACACTGGCATCCAGCTTTGCCAATGCCAACCAGCCAGGGTCCTTAAGCGCATGATCTATCAATATTGTTGTGTTATTCTTGGTCGCTCCCAGCAAAGACAAGCGTTGGCGTAACGGCTTCAGAAACTCATTCGTAGCCGCCCAGTCTCGCCAGTCGATAGCGGGTACGGGTAATACATGGCGATAAATTTCTTCGGTAACACGCTGACAATTCACCCAGCGCCTGCCAATTGCCGGGTCCATCACTTGTAACCAGGAACCATGCCGTCGCCAGATCACCACAAAATGAGTCGCCCCATCCGCATGACGCACAACCACCATGGCCGGTAAGACGTCTGCTTCAGGCAACAATACATGATCAACAGGAATCATAACCTGCTCGGCTTCAACACCTAACTGGTTGGCGACTACCTCAAGCATATCGATTGAAGTGCCATCCACATCGGTTTGACAGGCTTCGCGAAGACGGCCATAACTAATAGGTACATTAAAACCTTCGAGCAGGCATTTTAAAGAGGCGGGGCCGCAATCCATGGCTGATGTCTGGACGACCTCAGGCACTAGCCAACGCTGTTTTGCAGTAGTCCTGATATTGCTCATAAGCGTTTGGCTTCGGTCGGAGGACTAAGCTGTTCCCTGGAGCCAAACATTAACTGACCCGCTGCACGCAAGATCATCACTGCGGGAGCAAGCTGTTCCACGCTCACCTCGATAGAGCCAGGCAGGCCGTGTTGCATAATAATAGGCGATTCGGAAGACAGTTCTGGCATGAACTCTACCCGCACCAGGTTATCTCTGATTTCAGCGCCGACCCGGCTTACTCTGGCTTGAATCGTCCCATATTCAGCCCAGGGGAAACCGTCCAGGCGCATACGGCTGAGTTGTCCCGGATGAATTTTTCCCAGCACTGATGCGGGGTAAAAATCAGCAACGATTCTGAGTTCACCATGCGGTACCACTTTTCCTAGTTTTTCACCCGCCGCGACATAAGCGCCCACTTGCAGCGGCACTACGTCGCCGATTTGCCCCGCTACCGGAGCTCGAATCAGATGTTTTTCGATGTCCTGTTTAAGCCTGGCAATAGTCCTTCGGGTTGTTTCCAGTTCGCCATTCAATCTGGCGGCCTCGCGTTTGAGATTTTCAATTTCTGCCTGCTCCTGATTTAAACGCGTCCTGGCATCCAACTCTGAGCGATGAATATCCAGGAACAGCGCATCCCTGGCAGAACTCAACTTTTGTAATTCTGCTTTGGCGCGTAACGCTTCAATAAGTGGAATAGCTCCAGAGCTCATCATTTTGGTCAGGCGGCGCTCATGGTCTTTGGCAAATTCTGCGGCAGCGACAGCTTCCTTATGCCGCGATCGAGCGCTCTGGGCTACCGTAAGCAAAGCTTGATGATCCTCGGATTTGGCTTGCTCCAGTGCGGCAATCTGCTTTTGTATGGAGACAATCTGGGGGGGTAAAGCCTGCAATCGTGACTCTTCTTCGTGCAAACGCAGCTTTTCGCTGCTCGCATCGAGTTCAACCAAAACATCACTCGCCTGAACTTCTTGCCCCAATGATAATGAGGTGGAAACAATCTTGCTCGCCACCGATACGGCAATAGGATGAGCGGATTGATCGACTTCAAGGCGCGCGTTGGTGGAAACCTCGTACACGGTTATCTTGGCAAAGAAAAACCAGGCCAACCATCCGGTCAGGATTAATCCCGCAATTAACCAGGCGAAAACAGCATACCTGGACGTGTCATTGGCTAGCGATCGAGTTGTACGAGAAAATGAAGCAGGCAAGAAATAATCTCCCTGGACAACTGTCCAACATTTTAATGTTAGTATAATCAATAAGATATAGTCTCATCACTCACTTAACAAGCAAATTGTGGACTTCCGAACCTATATTTATTAGTCAGGATTACTCTGTGAAACAGATTCCGGAAGGAGTATAGATGGCATCGTTGGGATTCAGGTTGAGAAAAGTTCCCAAAGGGCGATCTGATCCATACGCGCCTACCTCCTTTATCCTGCGAGTACCGGCAGTATCGCGTCCATCTGATGGTATCTTTAGTTCCGGATGATCAAAAGGGGCTTTTTGATAGACAACTCTATCATCGGTCAAAGATATCAAAAAGGAGACCAGTTCTTCTTCTTGTTCATCGGACAAGCCAAGGGGTTTGATGCCTGGATCCAAATCCTTAAGATTAAAGCTACAGAAATTTCCTCCGCGATTATAGAACTGCACTACTTGTCTTAAAGTAGCTATGCCGCCGTTATGGAAATAAGGTCCGGTCAGAGCGCTATTTCGCAATCCGGGTGTCTTGAAGGCGCCATCCGCAGCAACTCTCTGGAATTCAGGAAGGATAGCTTCGCTTGATTCGCAAAATCCATTACTGTTTGCATCCGTGCAGACCGGATTTCCGGTATTCTCATTTTTGGCAGGGATGAATTGGTCGCCAAGGATGGGGAAAGGAATAGTTTTTTGTCCCATTCGGGAGAATAGCGCTTGACGAGCAAAAGAGAGTGGATTGCCAAAAGCATCCGCAGCGCCCCTGCCAATATCATCCGTAGTGGGCGTAACCGATATATTGTAAAAACCATTATCGTAGAGCGCGCTGCCCTCTGTCATTGCCATCGCCCGTATTAGATTTTTATTCTCTTGAGCGGCTCTTACTGATGCCTTGGTTAGTTCAGGGCCGGCGTGGCATTTTAGGCATTGGCCTTCGTTGACGAACAGGTTTAATCCTGCTAATTCCTTGTTACCAAAGCCGCTATTGAAGCGACCCGTTTCCATCCATTGGTCGAAATAAGATTGGTCTGCTACCAAAGTCGATTCGTAGAGAGCTACAGAGAGTCCAAAAAACAGGCCGAAGTTGAACTCCATTTGGTTGAATACAATGCCAGGTGTCTCAATAGCTTCATCAGAATTCCAGTATTGTTCTGCAAAAGCGGTTTTGACAAGCGTTTCATAGGTCGTATTCAATCCACGGTAAGGCGCTTTGGATAAACTGCCTAGCACCGAATCCTCGGGGTGAACTGTTTGTAAACCCAGCGGAGTTAATGGCACCCCGGTCTGCGTTGATGCTGCTAACATTTTCTTGCCGATCTCAGAAATACTACGTCCATTGGGCTGGGATGGATCGGTTACGGATCTTTGGGAAGGATCGCCAAAAGACATTTCAGAGAAGCTAACAATTGGAGCAAGGGCTTGAGATGCCAAACTGGCGCTGTCCATTGTGATTGGTTCAAAGCTTAAAGGCTGTCCTGGCTGATGAACAACAACGCCGCCGTTTGGACTTTGGTCTCCGAAGGTATCTTGCCCATTAAAATGAGGATTCGCCCTTCCATCCCAAAAATTTGTTAAATTGAAAACGGCGTTGATTACTGACGGGGCGTTTCTTGCTACAGACCGGCGCACATTGTATTTTCCGTTGATATTCCAGATTGGGTCCTTAACTGGCGATCCTGAATCGATGGCAAAACCTGGAACCACGTTATTATAAAATGTAAACAGCATACCCATGGTGCCTACTATATCATTACTGTTGCCGGAGATCGGCGCAATCGAACCATCTGCCGCGTGCTCTACCTTCTGAATTGTCTTAACAAAAGGAAAATCTTTGCGTTTAAGAGATTGATTAGGTTGCCTGCTTTCGAAAACAGGCTTGAAAACACCTGTGGCATTAAAGTAGCCTTTAATGGCGTCTTCTGGGCGGTCGAAAATAGCCAGCAAACCCGGATTAATCTGGTTTTTGACACGATCATCGGTTCCCGCATGAAAATGGCAGCTGGCGCAGGACTGTACGCCATCGCTACCAATTTGCATATCCCAAAATAATGCTTTACCTAGCTGCAAGGCAGCCTCACGATTTTTGATGTAATGATCCAGATTTTTCGGCAATGGCACGCCGCCGTTCTGTATTACTGCACTGCGTAATGAGTCTAAGCCGAATAATCGTGCTTGAGAGGGGTTATAGATTGGCGTGGTGTTTGCTGACGCTTGAGTCGTTAACAAAAGGCCGCTAACTGCCATAACATAAGTAACCGAAGCAAAAAATCGCCCTGTAGGATTATTTTTTTCTTCATGCCGGTGACGACGTGCTGTAGGTATTGTCGTTTCTGTGTTTTGCGGTTCATCGCTAATAAAACTCTGTTTCATGGTATGCTCCTAAATTCTTTTATAACGTATAACCCGCAAATACAATATTTCAACTTGGTTCTCTGCTTTTGCAATCAAACCGCCTTGCCTGACGTGGATGACTTATCCAACAAAATGGCTATTTAAAATGAGAGGGAACTCATCATCCCTCTCATGATTTTTACTAGGCTAGGCTTAAGCTATTACTGGGCCGCGACAGAAACCGCCTGAAACCAATTTTGCCTGCAAGCCAGCACGTATATTGGATTTTACTTTCATGGTATTCTCCTGTTATGTCCGTGCCCATCGCACGTTGATTTGCCAACCCCATGCTGGCAGATTCGGACAACGGTTGCCGATTTAACCGGCAATCCGATCTGATATTTCAATATTGTTCTGCGTTACAACTACTTGGAGGTTAAATACCTCATAAAATAACTCACTTAAGAGGGGTAATCTCTTAACATCACCGATCAACAGGCTATAAAGATTAATATCCGCCGCGGTGAAATCGCGTTCAGGTGCTGGTCTGCCAAGTTGGCGATTAATAAAACCTTGAGCTTCACAAGCTGCTTTTACAATGGCTTGTTCGCTGCGAAAGTAATTTATCAAGCAGCCAATCAAGCGATTGAAAGTTGGATCATCGTCAGCAATCTTTTTGCCAAAACATTGACTTAAAGCAGAACGGAGTACTTTTTCAGCAGTTGCGTGGTGGGTTGCCGGCACAGGAGCTATTCGCTGTGATAATGTTTCTTCCGCGAACGGAAGCTTAAGTCCTCGAGATGTTTTCTCAAACATGCCGGCTTGGACATGGTCACGGTTTGACCGCAAATCTTCAGTGGCTAAAAGGGTATCGGCTTGCAGGTTTTTTACATCAATCTGGATAATTTGCTTAAATTCGTTCAGCATTACCGAGCCTCTTTCCGGCCAAGATTCTAAAATTTTCCAGAGTTGTTCATAAGTTCGGCTCATTAATGTCCAGAAGGACAATACAATGACATAAACCCGTAAGCCATATAGACCATAATCTAAAGCGGGTTCAATAGCATCCAAAGCGTCCTGTACCTCAGGATCAAATTTTACTGAGGCCATATCCTCAACAGGCTTGCCATCTACAAGTACAGCCAAGAACTCTTCTATCATTGCTTTTGGCCCTGCACAAACCCCATGAGCCGACTGAAAGACATAATTGCGTTCAGCGTACTGATATATTTCGCTACTGGTGATGGGTGTGTCGGGAGACAATGTAGCTTCTGCAGCGGGTACGATCAGCATTTGATGCGTCGTCATACGCACGCCATCCGTAACTCGGAACATGTTTGACAGCACGGGATGAAGACTGCCGTTATTTACTTTATTTTCCGAACGCATAAGCAGGTAGGCAGGTAGCGCTAATACCAACGTGGACAGGCACTCTAAATGGCCAACTGTCAAGCCTTGCCGGGCATCGGGAAATCTGCGTAAATAAGCTTCTCTAATTTTTGTCAGGACGGCCATGGTTTGTGACCAATGCTTCTTCATGCTTTTTAGTGCAGTTACATTCATTGGCCGTTCGTTCTGGTAACGACTGCCTGGGAATGGGCAGGCACTCCACTCGGTCGGAATATCCAGGCGGAGCCGATCTGGGAAAACATTGGCTTCGCCAACTTGTCGGCCTTCCATGTCCAGAGCAATATGGGCGACTCTAAAAATCGGAACCACTAATTCCAGATAACCCATTTCCAGAGGACGCCCTGTTAATTCAGCAATGATCGCTTCGCAATCAAACCAGGTGCGAGGCTCTTTGCTTTGCGCTGGAGGTGGGCTGATCTGGCGGGTTTCGCCTGGACTAGAGGCGGATTCGGATGTATCCGCAAGATGCAATATGCCTTCTTCAATAAGATGCTCAAGAAGTTCTTTGATGCGCGGCCAACTATAGCCATCGCCCCAAGTTGTAGCGGTTTCAGCTACAAAACGGGATTGTTGCCCCAAGCGTTCACCAAACGCAAAAAGCTCCGGCTCGTCAAAGGAAATCTCCTTGTCTTCGTAGTAAAGATGCAGTTCGGTGACACCAGACTCATTAGTTGAATACTGGGTAATCACGCGCTTATGCATAGGAAGAAACAGCTCATCTTCGGCCCTCAGCAGGGTTTGCTCTGTGGATTGGGCATGCATCGGACATCTGGATGCCTGTTGCCAATGTTCGTTATTCACTGTTTTTGGTCTTTCTAGTATCTGTTCATTCATGATTTTTCTCCGGAGATCAGTAGCTTTTAGCATGCAGTTTTAACAGCAAATTAGGACGTCTTGGCTTTGCTGGAATTAGATGTTAGGTTATGTCCATAACCCGTTTGAATCTGCGAAATAATGCACTCGGTTTTTGTGAATTTAGCCACTTGACAACATATTTTCAGGCTTCATGTTTCTACCCGGGGTTTAACCCCAAACCCTCGTAATTTTCCTGTTCCTTATTTAAGTCAATGTTCGACAAGAAAGGCGAATACAGCATCTATTCGCGCATTACCGGCAACCGCCGTAAACACCACACCGGTCCCGCAGTTTTGGGTCAGGGCGTGGAAGCCTTGAAAGCGGCGATTCGCCATGCTTTTAAAGAAAACCAATTCGACCGTCTACAACTCTGGAAAGAGCAGTTGCATTTCGACAGTCTCGATGAATTGATGGCAACAGCGCTGAAACTGACGCTGATCGTACCGGCCAACATTACCTTCTATCCGATTCGTTCCTCGGAAAATCTGCTGTTCAAAAGCGTTGAACTTTTTTCAGACGAATTGAGCCTGCGTCAATCAGAGGAATTGTTGATCGAAGGCAACATCATGCTCAAGAACACCGATATGGATATTCGTATGGGCAGACCGGTCAATCCCTGCTACGTCTGGGATTGGCGCACCCATTGGGTTAATGGATAAAGTCGCACCGGGCATATAAGACCTGGACGATGTGTTTTGGCTGAATACCAAACCCGGAAATTGAAAGGAACGGCTGTTGGGCCATTATTTCATCAAAAATGCCGAATGCTCGCGGAATCAATACATGGAGAAGTTTTACGCCAATGTCACGGTAAACCTGAGCCATCTGGCCTCCACCCTGATCATGAGTTTCATCGGCGGCAAACGGCGGTATATCGCAAAAAGCCGGCTTTACACAGTGCTAGATATTGCCATTAAAAAGCTGCAGTCTGGAAAATCCCATCGCCGTCTGGCCGGTTATTGATGATTTTTTAAACCAGTATCGATGCGATACGACCATCGCCTCCATAACGCCGCAATCTTTTTCAACACAGAAGACAACATTTTGAAAAACGCCGTTATCGCAGGCTATACAAGGTCGCCGTTTACACTGGCATACAAAGGCGTATTGGCTGGCGTCAGGCCGGACGATTTAACCGCACAAGTTTTTTTATTGGCAAGGTTTTAATTATGGTAAATAGTATCGTTAAGCATTAAAATCTCCTCTCCCTATAACTCTCGGCAACAGCTCCCGCGTTGTTCTGCATCCGTGCAGTCGTCCAGCAGGAGAGTGGATGAAGGTGTCGACAATGGAGTGCGAAGGGTATAGCTCTATGACACATTTAAATTTCGCTTGTCTGAAGACTGCTTGATCAGGCAAATGCCAGTAAAGCATTAAGTCTCTTCTGTTGTTCCAGGGCATATAAATCGTCAAAGCCGCCAACATGAAGTTCGCCTATATAGATTTGAGGCACCGTCCGGCGTTTTGTTTTGAGCATCATTTCTTCTCTGAGGCCCGCTTGGGTATCCACATTAATTTCGGTATAAGCGGCTCCTTTTTTTTCGAGAAGGCGTTTAGCCATAATGCAATAGGGGCAAATTTTGGTTGTGTAGATCAGTATCTCAGGCATGTTTTAATGATGTTTGTTAATATATAGCTTTATAGTCTAAGGGTTCAAGATTCAAGATTCAAGGTTAAGCAATGCGCCTTGTGTCTTGTGTCTTGAATCCTGTTACCTTACCTGATTATTTTTGAGAGATTGGCATGAGTGATTTACCAGAAAATTTAAAGTATGCGATGACGCATGAATGGGCGCAACTGGAAGACGATAATGTTGTTCGTGTCGGTATAACCGATTTCGCTCAGGAACAGTTGGGAGATTTGGTTTATATTGAGATGCCTGAACTGGGGCGCAAGGTAAAGGCTCATGAGCAATGCGCCGTGGTTGAATCGGTTAAAACAGCGTCAGACCTGTTCAGCCCGGTTACCGGTGAAATTGTTGCTGTTAATGTCGCATTGGCAGATGAACCTGAAGAAGTCAATAATTCGCCTTATCAGGCCTGGCTTTTTTGTATCAAGGCAGATGATCTATCGGCTTTGGATCAGTTGATGGATGCCGATGCCTATCGACAGATGATTGAGCAATGATGTTAAGGTACAAGCTGTAAAATATCTACTATTCACTTCTTTTAATACGGATAATAGTGAAACGATGGCAAATCAAAATGCAAAAGGCTTTAAACGCCTTGTTAATGCCTGTTTTTTCTCTGTTGCAGGTTTTAAGGCAACCTGGGAACACGAGGAGGCATTCAGACAGGAAGTTACCCTGTTCCTGATAACAACGCCTTTGGCAATCTGGCTGGGAGAAACCAATATTGAAAAACTGCTGTTGATAGGCAGCTTGATTTTGGTTCTTCTGGTTGAATTATTAAATTCAGCAGTCGAAGCTGTCGTCGACAGAGTCGGTTTTGAACATCACGAATTATCCGGCAGGGCCAAAGATATTGGCTCTGCGGCAGTTATGATGTCTTTAGCCTGGGCGGCGGTAACCTGGGCATTAATTTTACTTTGAAGAGGAAGGCAATGAGTGCACTGATATGCGGGTCCATGGCTTACGATACTATCATGGTTTTTCATGACAAATTTAAAAATCACATTTTGCCGGAAAAAGTTCACATCCTGAATGTATCCTTTCTAGTGCCTGTCATGCGGCGCGAATACGGCGGGTGCGCGGGTAATATTGCCTACAATCTGAACTTGTTGGGCGAAGAAGCCCTGGCAATGGCAGTCGTAGGTCATGATTTTGAACCTTACAGTCAATGGATGAGCCAGAACGGGTTGTCCAGCGAGTTTATCTATATTATGGATAATCACTATACCGGCCAGGCTTATATCACCACAGACGAAGACGGTAACCAGATTACTGCTTTCCATCCGGGAGCCATGAGTTTTTCGCATTTGAATTCAATCCCTACCGACAATGATATCAACATTGGCATTGTATCACCCGATGGCAAGGAAGGCATGCAGCTTCATGCCGAACAGTTTGTAGAACTGGATATACCGTTTATGTTCGATCCCGGACAAGGTATGCCGATGTTTAATGGCGCGGAATTGCTTAAATTTATCGATCAAGCCACCTGGATGACATTAAATGATTATGAATCCGAGTTGATGCAGGAACGCACAGGCTTGTCATTGGAACAAATGGCGGAACGGGTGGAAGCCTTGATTATTACTCTGGGCGGTCAGGGTTCCAAAATTTACACGCAAGGGCGGTGCCTATTGATTCCATCGGCAAAACCAACAGCGTTACTTGATCCGACAGGGTGCGGCGATGCCTATCGTGCCGGACTTTTATACGGCTTGATGAATGAACTGGATTGGGAAAGTACCGGAAGAATTGCCTCACTCATGGGTGCGATTAAAATCGAGCATCACGGCACTCAGAATCATTTCTTGGACATGGACGAATTCAAACAACGCTACCATGAAAACTTTGGCTGCTCATTTTAATGCTGAAAAATACCCAACAATTATTAGACCTTATGGCGCGCCTGCGCCGTCCGGAAGACGGGTGTGCGTGGGATCTTAATCAGGATTTCACCAGCTTGATACCTTACCTGATTGAAGAAGCCTACGAAGTCGTCGATGCGATTGAACGTAATGATCTGGATGATTTGCGCTCGGAACTAGGTGATTTGCTGTTACAAGTGGTTTTTCATTCGCAGATTGCCGAAGAGCGCGGGTTGTTTAATTTCGATCAGGTTTCGGCAACCATCGCTGAAAAATTGATACGCAGGCATCCGCATGTTTTTGCTGATGCGGTTTTTAACAGTGATGAAGAGCGTCATCTGGCTTGGGAACAGGCCAAAGCCGCCGAGCGGCAGGAAAAAAACAAGGCTGTTGCACAGAGCAGTGTTTTATCAGGTGTAGCGGGCAGTCTTCCGGCATTAATGGAATGTGAAAAAATCCAGGATCGCGCCGCGCAACACGGTTTTGATTGGCCGGATGTGCCCCCTGTTTTCGCCAAAGTCCAGGAAGAGCTCGATGAAGTCCATGAAGCCTGGAAATCCGGTAATCAGGCGCATATACAAGAAGAAATCGGCGACTTATTGCTGGTCGCAGTTAATCTGGCCCGTCATTTAAACGTCAATCCTGAGATAGCGCTAAAAGAAAGCACTAAAAAATTCTCTAAACGTTTCCACTATATCGAGCAGCAGGTAGAAGCCTCCGGTCGGAGTTTAAGAGACTGCGAATTAATGGAGCTGGATGCTTTCTGGCATGAAGCGAAAGTGGTTTTGAAAAATCCTAAACTATAGAATGGACAGATTATCTTGCACACTCTGTATGTGGAATCACAAGCATTTGATGTAAAGCCGGCATAAGTCGGCTTTTTTATTGGGCATTTTATGTATTATCAAGGCGTAAAAAAAAATATAGTTGTTCGGTCTGTTGAAAAAAATCATTCGTTTCTGAATGCTATTCATCCTTTGTTAGAGCGTATATTTCTAGCCAGAGGTATCACTTCAGAAGCAGAGTTGGACAGGACACTGTCAAAACTGCCTTCTCCGTGGCTGTTATCGGGTATGGAAGAGATGGTTACTCATTTAATCACTGCGATCAATGAGCAGCAACGGATTTGTATCGTAGCCGACTTTGACGCCGATGGCGCGACCAGTTGTGCTGTGGCTATCAAGGGCTTGCAGTTGCTGGGGGCAGGGCAGGTGTCATTCGTGGTTCCCAATCGATTTGAATACGGTTATGGTTTGACGCCTGAAATTGTTGAGCTGGTTAAACTGCAAAATCCTGATGTTATTATTACTGTCGATAACGGCATATCCAGTGTCGACGGGGTAAGGGCGGCACAAGACTTGAGCATAAAAGTTCTGGTGACCGACCATCATCTGCCGGGTCATGAGCTTCCCGCAGCCGATGCCATCGTAAATCCTAATCTGGCGGGTGATAAATTTCCCGGTAAATCACTGGCAGGCGTGGGAGTTGTTTTTTATGTATTAATGGCCTTAAGAAGCCGGTTAAGAGAAATGAACTGGTTTGAGAAAAAGCAGCTTCAGGAACCGAATCTCGCTCAGTTGCTGGATTATGTTGCCTTAGGCACAGTTGCTGACGTGGTTGCACTGGAACAAATCAACCGGATTCTGGTACATCAGGGTTTATTGAGAATACGCACGGCGCGTTGTCATCCAGGCTTGAATGCACTGATTGAAGTATCGGGGAGAAATCCTCAAACCATTGCGGCCTCGGATTTGGGTTTCGCACTGGGCCCCCGGTTGAATGCGGCGGGGCGTATGGATGATATGTCACTAGGCATTCAATGTTTATTGACTGATGATCCGGCACTTGCAAAGGACATCGCGGTTCAGCTTGATGAGTTGAATAATGACCGGCGGGAAGTTGAAGGCGTCATGAAACATGAGGCAATGGCCTTATTAAGTGAAATGAAGGTGCTGGATGAACACCATTTACCTGCCGGTGTCTGTTTATATGATGCAAACTGGCATCAAGGTGTCATAGGAATTTTGGCGTCACGCCTGAAAGACCGGCTGCATCGTCCGGTTATTGCCTTTGCACCTGCGGGCAAGGATTTAATAAAAGGTTCGGCACGATCCATTCCAGGGTTGCATATTCGCGATGTGTTGAGCGATATTGCCGCAGTGCACCCCAAATTACTGAGTAAATTTGGCGGTCATGCAATGGCGGCAGGTTTGAGTTTGAAAATGCACGATTATCCACCATTTGCCCTGGCTTTTGATGAGATGGTCAGCAAACGTCTGGCTAATGTCGATCTGGAACAAAAAATACTGACCGATGGCGAGCTGACTGAACAGGAAATGACGCTTGAAATTGCCGATTTATTACAAAATGCAGCTACCTGGGGGCAGGAATTTCCAGAACCTGTCTTTGACGGCGTATTTGATGTAATTCAATCGCGTATTGTTGGACAGCGGCATCTTAAATTAGTATTGAGAAAACCTGGTGGCGATCTGATTATCGATGCCATCGCTTTTTTTATCGATCAGCCGGAGCAATGGTTGGGGCTGAGACAAATCAAGGCAGCTTACAAGCTGGACATCAATGAGTTCAGGGGTAACCGGAGTGTGCAGTTTATTTTGCAGTATCTGGAAAAAATAGCATAAAAAAGGCGGCTACTATGCCGCCCTTTTTGTATACTAAAGATATC
>JAQTMV010000001.1 GCA_028714175.1 Methylococcales bacterium | reverse complement strand
GTCCATGCAGCAAACTGCGCAACAGGCAGGTGTATTGATTGTGACCGGCGACACCAAAGTGGTCGACCACGGCAGCGGCGACGGGGTTTATATCAATACCGCCGGCATCGGCATTGTTGGCGAAAACATCAACGTTTCGCCTGCGGGAATTCAAGCCGGTGACAGCATTATCATTAACAGCGACCTGGCACGACACGGCATCGCCGTCATGCTGGAGCGGGAAGGCTTAAACTTTGAAAGCACGATACAAAGCGACTGTGCAGACCTGTCCGGACTGGTTCAGCATTTAATTCTAGCCGGTATCGACATCCACTGCATGCGCGACCTAACACGCGGCGGGTTAGCCAGCTGTCTGATAGAACTGGCCACTGCATCACATCATGCTATCGAAATCAACGAAACAGCACTGCCAATACACCCGGATGTTAAAAGTGCCTGTGAAATTTTAGGCTTTGATCCGATTTACATCGCCAACGAAGGTTGTTTTGCGCTGTTTGTGCCTGAAGCCCATACCGGACAAGCCTTGGCCGCTTTATGCGAACATCTCCTTGGTGCACAGGCTTGTTTGATCGGCAAGGTTAAAACAGCTCACCCGAAAGGACTGGTAACACTACAAACGGCGATGGGCATCAGCCGGGTTCTGGATTTATTGAGCGGCGAGCAATTGCCGAGGATATGCTGATACTATACCACAGCTAATCAACCCTTGTGATCTGTATAAGCCTCCTAGACTTGATTTGACGGCTTCTAAAAAATTAGTTCAAACCAAATCTGGCATTGATGAGCTGGATTCGATACATTTCAGATACTGGAAAAACTAATAGAATTATTTATCGATAATAACCCATAGATTTCTAAAGAAATCAAACGACAAGTTTGGAAAAGCAGCATTACTAACTAAAAATTTTCAAACTGGTTAATTTGTACGTTTCTTAAATATTTTATTGACAGTATCTTGGATATTTTGTCTTTCGATTTCTAAAGCTAAGAACGGGTAACGTCTTGATAAGAAACCAAGTTGAACTTCACCATCTGCATACATTAACATCATATCGCATCGCTCTTGCACTAAGATATCATCATCGTTAAGTTTCAAAACTTTTATAGTCTTTTCAATCTGCACCTTGATCAGATCTGGCAATCCATCACCAGGAAATACTAGACAACTCGGAAAATCAAGCACAAACCATCCAGGTTGAATGTTAAACGGATCAATTACATCTGTGCTATCGGCCTTGTGTTGATTAACTCGTGGCGATGCCAATCGATAGTTATTCCATTCATAAGCTAGATCCGGATAATGTGTTTTTGGCATAAAGTGATCTACTGAACCAGGCGGTAATATATACATACAAGTGTATGCACAGATTCCTTGATATGCTGCATGCAAATCGTAAGATATCTTTGTCCAATAATTTTTTAATTTTTTTCCTGTTATATTCTGATTTCTTTGAAGTAACTTATTACCCGGTTCTCGAACATCAGAATTAAAGTTAAGAGGCTCCGGCTGTAGTACTATACCTATCACAGTTTTATTCCGTGTTTTTCAGCAAATGAAATCCAACGCGGCCAAAACTTATCATCGGAACCAAGATATTTTATTAATTGAAAAGATGCCTCTTTTACATCTGTAGAAGAAACGTCTTTAGTCTTTTGTAATTCTTTGGCAGCTTCAATTGCAATCTCAGCTTCCTTTGATCTAGCATGTTTAAGTTCAAAGATAGGTGAAGTTAACCATGAAGATATATCACCAAACCGAGCAAAATTCATCTCTTTGAGACTCACGTCTCCAGCATTACTGATGTCGAAGTGATATAGAGAATCGATACTCTCATCAAAAACAGGTTCAGCAGAAGCCATAACTAGAGGAGAATGTGTCGCAACAAGAAACTGCGTTTCAAGTTTCTCGTTCAGCAATACTCCAATCGACATTAGAGCCGGTAAGACCTCGCGCTGCCATCTAGGATGAAGATGAGCCTCCATCTCATCAACAAGTATAACCATACGCCGCTGTGGTTTTGTGCGTGCTAATTCGGCAGAAATTATATGTTCATTCCATGCCCATACAATTAAGTACGCAAGTGTAATAATTCTTTTTACCCCTGCTGAAGAATAAACAATCGGAGTGTCACCGTACGGGTGTTTTATCGTAGGAATATCTCTGGGATCATCAGGAATTCGAACCGGCTCTCCAGGTATCAAAGGACCAAGATCTGGGGGAGATAAACAAGCCAAGACTTTTGTAAATATCCCAAATGGATACTTAGTCGGATTGTTTTGCCAACGCACCCAATCACGAATTAAACCCTCAATTCTGCCTTGTAGTCCATCCCAAACTTCATTTCCTGAAAAAACTGCTTGCTTCCCAAACTGAGAAGTCACAGATTGAGTCATTTGCTTAGCTGGATCCCAAACAGCAAATGAGCCATCTACGCGAGCATATACAGTCAAACCAGGGATAGTAGGTCGTTGCTTTGGTTCCTGCCATGACAATGTCTTCCAATCAAAAGCTATAGTTTTTTTTTCAGAGCTATACTGTTCTCCCTGTATAGCAAAAATAAGCATCGCTTTGCTCTTTTCAACTGCTGGACGAGGAAATGCTGGTCTGTCTGCCCAAATACCTGTTAATGCCCACCATGCACATTCAAGTAAAAATGTTTTTCCAAGTCCATTATCTCCTGTTATTAAAGTAAGCCGATTTGCAGGTGTTAATATTAAATGCTCAGCTGGACCAAGATTTATAGTTTCTAGAAATGCTAGTGTGCCACCTTGATCCGGTTTAGCATCAGGTGGTTGTGTGACAATTTGACGAAGATCAAACCAAGAAGCTTTAGCTTTCTGGAAAATATTATTTAACGATAGGTCTGAAGGGATTGATAGATCAAAAAGTTCTTTTTGCTCTTCCTCTGTTATGAAAAATTCCTTTACAAAATTATCAATTAAATCCTGAGAGGTGGTTTTATCATCCCAGTCTCTGTTCTTGAAAAGCCAAACAGCCAAATGGAAGGCTGGTATACGCTTTCTTTTTGGCAGTTTAGATGCCAATACCGAAACATAATCAGAGTGCCACCCCCATATACGAGTATTTGGTTCATGTAAAAAGGCATTGCCAAATGTTTGAGTATTAATCGCTTGCAAACCACTTGCAGCATAATCATGTTTTAACCATTTTTTCGTGGATTTAAATGGCTGATAGAAACACTCTGAGTCTGGATCTATCTTGTGAAACTCTGTTAGAAAAACATTTGTTACTGAGTCCATCGCAAAATTGATTTTTTCACCAACAGGCAACTTCGCTCTTTTACAAGCTAGAAATGTTATTCCATGAAATGGATGAACGTCACTTAAGGCGTTGATAGCAGATGCTATTTGGGCAGCCGTAATAAACATTTAGACTGCTCTTAACTGGTCTACTGAATAACGACAGAATTCGTCTTTGAGCTCAATGCCAATAGCAGTGTGCCCCATTTTTACTGCTACCCTAGCGGTAGTACCGCTACCTAAGAATGGGTCTAAAACAACACCGCCTGGCGGACAGCCAATTTCTAAACATCTGCGAACCAATTCATCTGGATATGGAGCTGTATCGAGGCCATTAGCTTTTGGTTTTGCAGGGATTGTCCACATGTCCTCTTCCACCTTCTGATCTATCAAGGGTTGTTTGTTGAAATAGTAACGACGATCTTTTACAAACATAAAAACATATTCATAGCTACGGCTAGGTCTATCTCGCACATGCTCAGGCAAACAACTTTCACGATGCCAAATAATGGGACTCCTCAACACCCATCCGCTAGTACTCATTTCTATGGCAACCCGCCATGGAATACCTATTATTGATTTTCTTTGCAGACCAATACCCAGTCCACCACTCTTATCGACGGCACGAAGTCCGAATCTACGTTTATTACTTTTTTTATCTTGACCTTGAGAGGCACCTTTGCCTGAATAGTATGTGTCACCAATATTGAGGAACAACACACCATCTTTCCTCAAAACTCGAAGGGCCTCTTTAGTAACACCCACAATTGCTTTTACATAACCATCCACGGAGTCTTCTAGTCCTATTTGACCGTCAACTCCATAATCCCTAAGCCAATAATATGGTGGGGATGTAACAATGCAATTTATAGATTCCGATGGGAAGCGCTCAAGTACTTCTTCTGCATCTCCACAATATACTCCCCATGGAAATCCTTCTATTGAAGTACCAAACCAATCAGCATGCTTGAGAACATCAGCCAAAGTACTCTTTTCTGGTGTTAGTATTTTCGAGCTTGACCCTGGATTTATTGTGTAATTTTCAGTATTTTTCATAAAGATCTTATTGCGCATGATCTTTAATCATTGTGAAGAAGTAACAATCGAATTTGCATTTTTTTGCTTAAATCCACTTTTAGTCTCTTTACTGCGGGGCTTTTTGGAATCAAGGCCGATATTTTCTAAAGTTTCCTTGAAGTTAATTTTGTTTTCAGCCATTTCACCCATTAGTGTCACTATAATTGCCAGATGGGATGGAACTATCCCTTTCTTTGCATAATTAGTAATAGAGTTAGGGTTCAATTTAACTAACTTAGCAAATTCACGAGTAGTAATGCCGGCTTTCCCAACTTGTCGTTTAAATTCATCGTAAGTCATGTTTATCAATCAGTGAAAACACTGTGTAATGTTGGAAGCACTAATCTTTCTATCCGAAAACTATTTCAAGAAATTCTTAATAATTTTACAGCATAAAATGTGAAAAACACATCTAAATATGTGTTTCAAGAAAATGCATCCGGTCAAAGTTTGAGCACTATATTGTATAGCTGTCCTTGACCTTCTTGAGCCCATCAGTTTTAGTGACCATTTTTAATATCTGTAGAGGCTTAAACTAATTCCTGAAAAAGTTAGATCATATTCGGACTTTTACATAAATTTGGGCTTAACCCGCTCTGCAAGCCAGTCTGTCCACTTAGAAAAATTATCACCTTTAGTCGCTGACAGTTTGATGATGTCTATGTCGGGATTAACCTGTCTGGCGTACTGAATACAACGCTCCACATCAAAATCGATATAAGGTAACAAGTCAGTTTTATTGATCAGCATTAAATCTGCCGCATGGAACATATCCGGGTATTTGATTGGTTTATCATCGCCTTCGGTCACCGACAACACGACCATTTTATGTGCTTCACCCAAATCAAATGAAGACGGACACACTAGATTGCCGACATTTTCTATTGCCAGCAGACTGTGGTCTTTGACACCGAGATCCATGATCGCATGACCGATACCGTGCGCATCCAGATGACAAGCGCGACCGGTATTGATTTGCAGGGCCGGTACGCCGGTGGCTCTGATTCGATCCGCATCGTGCTCGGTCTGTTGATCGCCTTCGATAACTGCAATAGGAAAACGGTCTTTTAAAACTTTAATGGTTTCAACCAGCAGCGTTGTTTTGCCTGCTCCGGGGCTTGAAACCAGATTCAGCGCAAATATATGATGCTGTTGAAAATACGCGCGGTTCTGCGCGGCGTAAGCATTATTTTTACTGAGTAAATCCTGTTCAACTTTAACCAGGCGCTCGGTGTCATGATGATCATGAACATGACCGTGATGACTGGGGTCGTGTTTGAGAAGGTACTGATTCTTGTTGAGTACAGGTTTCAGCTTCGTGGTGTTGTTGGTTTGACCGCAACCGCATATTCCGCGCATAAATTAACCTGTAAAAATTGTAGGCTGGGATGAACAAATTAAACTCTTTAATAAAATCGTGAATCAGGTGCGTGGCTAATCCCGGATTAGCCGTAGGCGGTTCGGCAATCCACTGCTGCATGACTCATCAACCACCGCCTTTTTTTGACATCATCCCTTTTGATGGGTTATAGCCAATAATCGCGGCAGTCATGAAAACGATAAAAGCAGCCAGCGTATAAATGAAAGCCGGCTGATTAAACTGCCCATACAGGGCAAAACGGATTAACTCAATGGCCTGTGAAAATGGATCGTATTTTGCCAGGTTATAAAGTAAGGCACTGGATTCTTTAAGTTTCCACAAAGGGTACAATGCCGTTGACATAAAGAACATGGGAAAAATCACAAAGTTCATGACCCCGGCAAAATTTTCCAATTGTTTTATGAACGATGACAACAATAACCCCAAGGCTCCCAGCATCAACCCGGCCAACATAAGCGCGGGCAGCACCCACAAGTAACCCTGCCATGGCGCCTTGATGTCATAAAACCAGGCGATCGCTAAAAACACATAGACTTGCAGAATAGATACGGCAGTGCCTGCCAATAATTTACTGAGCAATAAAAACCAGCGCGGCAGCGGACATACCATCAATATCCGCATACTGCCCATTTCCCGGTCATAAACCATGGATAAGGAACTCTGCATACCGTTAAATAATTGAATCATACCGCACAACCCCGGTGTGATATAAACCTCGTAAAGAATATAGGTTTCATAAGGCGGGGTAATGGCAAGACCTAATGTCGCCCTGAATCCGGCTGCAAAAACAAACAACCAGACCAAAGGGCGCACCAGCGCAGAAATAAAGCGTTCACGCTGGGTAACGAAGCGCCATAATTCACGCCCGATAATCCCCCACATTGCCCGCCAATAATGAAGTATATTCATGCGGGACGGTCCTGCCCTGCGCCCTTCGGGTAAATGCATATCCGCTCCCGGCTTATTAGTCACGCCTGATCTCCCTGCGTCAACGTGTAAAACGCATCTTTAATCATTACAGTATTTGATATTTTCAGGACTTCATCAACGGTGCCGCTGGCTTTAATCCGGCCTTTATGCAGCACGATTAAATGATCGTCCGGATAAATTTCATCAATTAAATGGCTGGCCCATAAGACCGCCAGCTTTTCATCGATGGCCAACTGATGCACATACTCGACAATGGCTAACCGACTGGGCACATCCAGTCCCACCGTGGGTTCATCCAGCAACAACACGGAGGGTTTATGCAGTAGGGCCCGGGCAATTTCTACGCGCCGCCGGTGCCCGCCGTTGAGTTGGCGTATTTTTTCAAACCGGCGTTCGTACATGTTCAAGCGTTCCAGTTCCTGTTGAATTCTCTGTGCTGCCAATTTGCGCCCCATACCATGCAGAGCGGTGTGATAGCGTAAATTTTGCATCACCGTCAAATCCATATCCAGCGTGGTTTGCTGAAAAACCACGCCAAGTTTTGCCAGGGCCTTGCGTGTTTGCCGTTTAATATCGAAGCCGCACAATTCGATACGGCCGTCACGGGTATCGTACAAGCGGGTAATCAACGAAAATAACGTACTCTTGCCGGCGCCGTTAGGGCCTAATAATAGCGTGCAATCACCTGATTGTATCTTGAAACTGACCCTATCCAGCGCCTTCTTGCCGCCATACGAGAAACTCAAATCTTCAACGGATAATGCTATCGACGGCTTCATGGCTTTACTGCAACGCCCCAGGGATAAGTGCCTACGCCTACGGATTTGGTTACTGTTTGGCTCTCCAGATCAATAATGGAAATGTCGTTACTGACACCGTTGGTGGTGTAAAGCCGCTTTTGATCGGGAGAAAAGGCCAGATTCCATACCCGTTGGCCAACCAGCAAGTATTTTTCAACTTCAAATGTCTGTGCGTTAAGCACCGCCACACGATTTGCCGGCCCCAGAGCCACATAGCCCCTACCCCTGCCTTTATCAATGACAACGCCTACCGGCTGAATTTTATCGGCAGTGACGCCTGAAACTTCAAACCTGATGGTTTTGATGATTTGTTTGGTTTTGGCATCCAGAATCATTAAAGTTCCGGCCATTTCTGAGGTTATCCAGAGTTGTTGACTATCCGCTGTAAAACCGGCTGCACGCGGACGTGGATCAACCAGGGTATTCTCCACGATAGCATTGGTTTTGGTATCAATCCAGTGCACCATATTAGTCGTTTCGGAAGCGCTGATGAGCCAGCGATTATCGGAACTCACTGTTATCCCTTCGGGCTCTACACCGACCTTGATTTGCTTGACGGCTTTTTTCCTGGCAAGATCAATAACGGTCACCAGACTGTCATCCTCGTTTGAGACATAAAGCCGGTCTCCTGCCGGATTTAACGCAAAGGTCTCGGGGTCATCGCCGGACGGTAATTTTCCGATTTCTTTCAACGTTTCGGCGTCAATAATTTTTATCGCATTGTCATCGCTGGTTGCGATATACAAAAACTTGTTATCCGGACTGATGGCAATGCCTCTGGGGCGCTGGCCCACCGGTACCGTCTTGATTAACTTGCCCTCAATCGGATCAACCACAGCCAGCGCATTGTCTTTTTCCAACGTGACAAAAACCGTTTCAGCATGCACGGCTCCTGCTAATACAAGTGCTAAAAACAAACTTGAACCGTATTTTTTCATTATTATTTATCCCATTTACATTGAGTTTCAGGTTGATCATAACCTAACGTATCCAGTTCAGTTTTTGGATGCAGAAACCCTTCAATCGGAGCGACAGCGACTAATGACCGGGAAGCCGCCAGTAAAACCGGCTGCCGCAACTGTCCATCCCAGGAGCGAAAGGATAAAGGATTGCCTTTATAACCCTGTAATGCAAACGCGTCACTCAACATATAATTTTTAACCTGGTTTGTGTCATTGGATTTAGTGCGTGTCGTCGCCTCGCCAATAGCTCTTACGGCTAAATAAGCGGCATAATCCTGCTCCTCCATCCAGCGCCCGGCTTTTTCCTTGAAGCGATTTTGAATCTGCACAGCGCCCCATTGCTCATGAGTTCTATGCCATGCCGTAGCAATCAGACCCTGAGTGCCAATCACCGGTCTTGGAATCCAGGTCTGATAGTCAAGATATTCGCCAAACTGGCCTTGTTCATCGGCTACCACCAGCACATCATAGTCATCATCCAACTGGGTAAATACCGCTACCTCGGATTGAGCCGTGCGCCTGGCATCATAGGTATGCTCCCAGGTTTTTTCCGCCACTATGTCCATACCGAAACGCTTGGCAGCCCGCCTGAGCGCCTCGGCAAATAATTGATCTTCCGGAGTGGTTCCTATGACCAGAAACCACTTGCTCCAGCGTTTCTTCATCATGTATTGCGCCAATGCATCAGCCCGCATCGCCCGGCTGGGCATAATATGCAAAACATTATTGCGGCATTGCTCATTGCGTAACGCATCATCCACTGTTGCCACATCGAATAACAGCATTTGCTTGGCAGCAGGCAAATCAGCAAGCAGGTTTATCTGATCAGCAGGCAAGTTAACCACAACAAATGGAAATTTTTTGGCTAACTCTTTATTAAACGTATCAACAACATTGCCATCCAGCGGCACAATAAATTTTTTCAAATTAAAATGCTGTCCGGTAAATTCTCCGGTGGTATTGTTATCATTAATCGCCAGTTCAGCTCCTGAAACCCCCTTGTTTTTAATAAAAACATCCAGATTTGACGATGGCGGTGGAATGTTCTGTTCTTGTGTTAAATAAGCAATATTGATTGTCTGTTTAGTTTTGGCATAAACAAGTCCCACGTTAAGTAACTGAATAATTAATAAAATATTAACAATTATCCTAAAGGCTAAGTTAATTGATTGCATCATTTCCTAACAATAAAAAAGTTCATGTTTTCTAATTCTAACGGATTCACAAACTTTTTTTTAGTTTTCGCAAAAGTTTACTACAACCGGCAGTTGAACTAATTCTTGATACCTGAGTTCAATTCACTCAAACTTCAATCATCATCATTCTTCCGAGTCTAACTTTTCTGAGCCCGGACTGGAATTTAAAGGTCGACCAAAATGACACACATGACTTTAAGCTCTATAACCATTTATCCGGTAAAATCATTAGCGGGAATTAGTGCAAACAGCTGGAAAGTTACGAAAACAGGACTTCAGTACGATAGAAAATGGATGCTTGTTGATGCTGCCGGGCAATTCCTTAGTCAGCGCAAATTACCGCAAATGGCTTTAATTAAAACAGCGCTAACCGGCTGCCATTTAATCCTGTCTGCATCAGGAATGAAAAACCTGGCGCTGCCTCTAAGTCCTGTTGATGGCGACATCATTAACAGTACTATTTGGCACGACCAGTGCGATGCGTACAGCGTTTCAACTGAAGCCGATCAATGGCTGAGCGATTTTTTAAAGACGGACTGCCGGCTGGTGTATCAACCTGATGAAATGATTCGCCCCGTTGATGCCAACTATGGGTTTGCCACTGACAACGTGGCATTTTCTGACGGATTTCCTTTTCTGATTATTGCTGAAAACTCGCTGGTCTCATTAAATCAGCAAATGCAGTTGAATTTACCAATGACACGCTTCAGACCCAATCTGGTTATTTCCGGCTGCCCCGATTATGCCGAAGACAGCTGGCGTGAAATCAGCATTGGATCAATTGATTTCAGACTGCCCAAGCCCTGCTCCCGCTGCTCGATTCCCACTATAGATCCGGAAACAGCGCAAACAGGCAAAGAACCATTAAGCACGCTCAACCGTTTCAGAAAATGGCAGAATAAAGTCTACTTTGGACAAAACGCACTGCATAACCAATGCGGCATATTGACGGTCGGCGATACTGTACAAGTTAAAGTAACAGGCGCAAAACAACCGCCGATCTAGTTATCGGATTACTCTGTCGCATTAAGGGTTTTAATGATTTTGGCTGCAAGGTTTTCTACGCCTTTCGCGACTAATTTCTTCTCGCCGCCTTTGACTTCAGAAAGGTAATTACCGACCAGAGTTGCTTTTTTGACATCGACCAGATGGGCCATAAGATAAAAAAACAGGAAACTGGGCTTGTGCAGTCGTCCGACAACCACATAATCGGCGCCATATTTATCGCCGAGCTGAGCTGCAACATCAGCATGATCAAATAGATAGCCGACTCCGGCAGTCGCTTGCTGTTGAGCATCCTCAGGGATGGGCACGAGTTCGTAACCTGAATGCTTAAGCTCATTGTCCAGCATCGGCTTAATTGAGGCGGTGCGCAATATTTCGGTGGCTATGCGCGGAGCCAGCGTCACGTCTTTTAGCTCAAAATCCAGAACAGCTATGCGGGTTTCTGCCGTCACATTTTCAAGGCATAAACACATGAACAGTAAGAATATTACACTGCGCAATTTGGCTGCTTTAGTGGCTTTCATAAATGTAGTCAGATGAAATTATGGGAACCTCAAAAAAATTAGAATACGCTCATGGTTCGACAAGTCTCTCCTGGCGAAGCCGAAGGCTTCGCCAGGAATATAACCTATTGATAATATAAGATCCGTTCATGCCAAGCTTAAGAGAGTTTTGCTCTACAAAGTGGACATGTTATAGCCTGGCTAACAGTTCCGCTTTCTTGGCACTGTATTCAGTATCTGTCAAGATGCCTTTATCTTTCAGATTGGCCAATTTCTCGATAGCTTCAAAAATATCCGCCTCTTGACTTGCAACTGGTGCATTAACAGGTGTCGGTTGAATACTGGAGGGGGCAGGTTGAGATTGAGCCGGCTTTTGCACAGGCACATTGTCGATAGAAATGATGGGTAGCGTATTAACATCGACCAGCCCGTATTGACTGGTAAAAGTAATAGAACCACCTACCGACTGTTGCTGGGAAAAACCACCGATCTGATGATCCAGCGTATCGTAAAGCGTTACATGTCCATTGACTTCGATAGCCAGTCGCCGGATCGTGGCAAAGTACGCATAACGGACGTTATTTTGCGACCCTGTGCTGGTGGGAAATTGCAGACCTGCGGGCCACCAGTTTCCGGAATTGCCGGCTGGCGGTGGCACAAACAAACTGACTGGTCCGGTAGGTCCGGAACTATTTTGCTGTTGTTGATTACCTCCACCGTAATTACTTTGTTGCTGAGTGCCTTGGTGCTGCGATTGAAAGCTGCCGCTTTGAATAAGGCCCGGTTGATTGGCTATCAGATTGGAAAGCTCCTGGCACAGCCCGCCTACACTGTTTTTTAAGCTGTTATTGAACATATCGCCCAACATAATCATGCCGCCCTTCATCCATTGGCCGGAACCGCCAAATTCAGGATGATTAAACTGCGCCATAGAACCGTTGCCGTTAATTACCGATAGCAACATGCTGAATACGGCATCGGGACTAAAATTATAACGTTGTGCAATATTATTGATTATTTGCCGGCCTTCCGGCGTAAGCTGTTTCATAAGAAAAGTCCTCTTGGTTAAGACGGTTATTTTAAGGGATGAATCATGAAGTTGGGTTTGCGATCGTCGCCTGATTTGATTTTATTGTCAGTTTAAATGGGCAATCAATTAAAAGCACTCAAAATCTGAACTCGAAATGATCCAGCCGTTAATGAACCGATTATATGCCATTATAACTATTGAGTAATTGATAATGTTGTCTATCATTCAATTTGCGCGGGCCAGCCCCCGGCTTGCGCGGATCTTTAAAGCCATATAAGCGCTTAATTAAAAATAGCGCTATTTCAGTGCGCTTTGTAAGATTAAAATCAAACTTGGTGCAAAAACTGGTATTAAGTTATATCTGTCAAAAAATCATCTTTTTTTCAATTTCGCAGATTTCCCGACATACTGATTGTTACCCCCCAAATTAGCCGACAGAATCTCAAAATAAGACATCAGTCCACCTATAGCAATTGCAATTCCGGCTGTATCAAGCTGAAACTGTTGGTAAAATGAATGATGGCACAACTTCTGCTTGAGAATTTCTTATGACTATAACGTTTTCACTGGATAATCGGCGCATTGCACAACATGAAATTGAATGACTCGAACGACAAACTTGATACTTACTACCGGCAGGTGCAGGACATCATTCTTGACAAACAGGATTGGGTAAGCGGTTTACTGCCTGCCAGCACGGCTGTTAATGGCCATGGCAACTATACCGATGCCTGGGTAAGGGATAATGTCTACAGCATACTTGCGGCATGGGGACTGGCGCTGGCTTTCCGCCGCGTTGCAGAAAATCAGGGACGAACCTACGTTCTTGAGCAAAGTGTCGTCAAGTTGATGCGAGGACTGCTGACGGCCATGATGCGGCAGGCGCCGAAAGTTGAAAAATTCAAGCAGTCCCAGAACCCGATGGACGCCTTGCATGCCAAATACGACACAAAATCGGGGGGTTGTGTCGTGGGTGATCATGAATGGGGGCATTTGCAACTGGATGCCACGTCTTTGTTTCTGTTGATGCTGGCGCAAATGACGGCATCCGGCTTACGCATTGTATTTACGATAGATGAAGTCAATTTTGTACAAAACCTGGTTCACTATATCAGTCGAACTTACCGCACACCTGATTACGGTATCTGGGAGCGCGGCCATAAAATTAATCATGGCATCGCCGAGTTGAATGCCAGCTCAATCGGCATGGCTAAAGCGGCGCTGGAAGCGCTGTCCGGTTTTAATTTATTTGGCAGAAAGGGCGGACAAGCGTCTGTTGTCCATGTAATCAGCGACGATATCGCCAGGACACGGATTACGCTGGAATCACTCTTACCCAGAGAATCCATTTCCAAAGAAACGGATTCAGCCGTTCTCAGTATCACCGGATTTCCCGCTTTCGCGATTGATAATGAGGTCATCCGGGCAAAAACAGAAGCAATTATTTGCGAAAAACTGGAAGGCCGGTATGGCTGCAAACGCTTCTTGCTAGACGGCCATCAAACGGCAATAGAAGATGGTTATCGCCAATATTATGACCCGCATGAATTAAAACAATTCATGGATATTGAATGTGAATGGCCCTTGTTTTTTACCTATTTACTGCTTACCAACTTATTCAGAGGCGATAACGATGCCGCCATGCGTTATCGTAATAAACTGGAAAGTTTACTCGTTGAACAAAATGGCCAGCAATTATTACCGGAACTTTATGGTGTTCCAATAGCGTCGATTGCAGCAGAAAAAGCCAGCCCCCATAGCCAGGAGCGTGTTCCGAACGAAAATATTCCTTTGGTTTGGGCACAAAGTCTTTTTATATTGGGAAGTCTGATTCAGGATGGTTTACTGGATATAGATGACATCGATCCGCTTGGCAGATATAAAGTCATTAAGCAAAAGGCGTACAAACTACAAATCGCACTGCTGGCACAGGATGAAGCTGTGCAGAACGATTTGATCGCTGAAGGCATTGATACACAGACACTTGCCGAAATAATACCTATACAGGTCAGAGAAGCGATGGAGCTCGCCGAAGCCTATACACATGTAGGCAGAAATGACCGAATCGGTTTAACAGGCCGCCCGCTGCGGCAACTTAGGACGCTGGCAACATCCAAAATGTATATACTGGCAGGTGAGCGGCTGCTTTTTTTGCCGCAGTGCCTTAATCAAAAAGGTTTTTATCTTGCGATGGATAACCGCTTGCTAATACAGCGTCTGCGCCTGGAATTTGCGTATATCTATAAACATTGGGACAGAACGGGCAACCCTCTGGTTGTTATGACTATCAGGCATAATATGTTAGGCAGTCATAACCGTGAAGTCCTTATTGGCTTCATTAAAGAACTGCAAAGCGGCTTTACGCAAGGCCTTTCGGTACAACTGGGATTACTTTCCGAATTTGCAGAAACGGCAAGCTATGAAAAAATCAACTATTTGCATGATTTTCAATTTTCTAAAGCTTCCTGGGAGGAAGCAGAGCGGCCCTTTTTTCAGGTATTGCCATTGACTACCGCGCCGCCGGCACCATTGGATACAAACACGTTGACGGAATGGGAAATCAGTCCGGATGAGCAACTCATCGGGCAACTAAAGACCAGCGCCAACCTATACGCACAACTTGAAGCACTAAGTTTACTGAGCCTTCGTCATGGCCTGGATTATGACACCGGATTAACAGCAATAGATGGCACAGCCGGATATGTGCATTACTTGCTGGAAGAAATCTATGAGCGCGCCGGCGATCAACATGCCTGGTACATTGTCAGGCGCTGTGCCGGATTACTGGGCAAATACGATATAAACCTGGAACAGGCGGCAACCGAAATACTGGTTCGACAGCATGCACTAACATTGGGTCGCGCCTACAGCGGCAGGGCAACCTTAACGCGTCCCGCCGATTCCTCGGAAATTTTGCAAACTATCCGCGCCTACAATAATAATGATGCCAGCGAACATATTATTATTCAGGAATTGATCCTTTATTTGGGCATGTTAATCAAATCCAATCCAGAATTGTTCACCGATATGCACACGGTACGAGTGGGTCATATTCTGCAGCTGATTATCGTCAGACATCAACGCGAATCAGGCAGCAGTACATTGGATCAGGCCTTTAACGAGCTTCTTTCTTTAGCGCCTTATCAATTGTCCATAAAAGTAAAGGAAACTCTGGCAGACTATAGCAATACAGAAAATCAACTGGATTTGGCTGAAACGCTGCACTATGAGGGCCCTCTGTCTGAGACTGGTCGCCGTGAATTAATCAGTGCGCGTTTCTCAAACAGCATGGATCCAAAAGACCGCAGAGAAACTGGCGACTGGTACCAATGGCGCGAACAGCAAGGGAGCGTCGGCAGAGAAAATAATGCATTTTTTGCCAGTGTCTGGGACATCCTGCACCATTGCAAAGGACTGGTGATAGGTGAAAAACTTAACAGTAAGAATAGGCTGGATAGCGAGAATACGCTGTCACAGATGACGGCGGGTGAACAAAGCTTCAAGTTGTACGTCAACCATTTGCTTAACAAAATTCAAGCCCCCGTCTATCGCCAATTAACGGTAGAAGCGCTAAAAGCAATTGCGTCTATTTTTCGTGATAATCTATCATTACATATTGATGATACCTTATTAACAGACATTATTATTGGCCATGCAGTAAAAATTAGCTGGTTACGATCTCACCCCGAAAGCAAAGAAAATTACGAAGAGTGTGTATCATTAGCTTGGCAGGATTTTTATCAATTACCGCCGCATAAAGTTGCCAATGGCATCCTCGATGCTTTAATACATCTACTTAACAATAGACAAAAGGAGTAAAAAATGATACTTGCAGGCGATATAGGCGGAACAAAAACGGTGTTATCCATTTTGACCAGAGATACCAACGGCTCACTGACATGCTTACAGGAACAAACCTACTCAAGCCAGCAATTCCCGGAATTTGATGATATTTTGGCCGATTTTTTACCCGCTGACGTTAATATCAAGTCAGCGTGTTTCGGGGTTGCAGGCCCAGTCGTCAACCAACGCTGCCAAACGACTAATTTGCCGTGGGTGCTGGATGCCGCAGAGCTGAAAAAAAAGCTGGGCATAGCCAAAGTAAAGCTCCTGAATGATCTGGAAGCCATGGCGCTGGGCATGCTGTATTTGACTGCAGATGATCTGGTAGAGTTGAATCCCGATGCAGAAACTCAAGCGGGCAATATCGCAGTCATAGCAGCTGGGACAGGCTTGGGCGAAGCTATTCTTTATTGGGACGGCAACAAACACCATCCGATGGCGACTGAAGGCGGCCACAGTGACTTTGCCGCTCAAAATACCCGGCAGGACCAGCTGTTGGCTTACCTTAGAAAAATATATCCTGATCATGTCAGTTGCGAGCGCATCATATCGGGTATCGGTTTCAGTCACCTGTATGATTTTCTCTGCGACCTGGGGTTTGCACCGCCTTGCCCTGATGTTCCTGATAGCAACAGCGGCATTGACAGAAACGCCGTTATTTCACGCCTAGGCGTTGCAGGAGAAGACCCTTTATGTGCAGAAGCGGTAAGGCTTTTTGTCGAACTCTATGCGGCTGAAACAGGCAATTTGGCATTAAAGTCACTTGCAACGGGCGGGATTTTTATTGGCGGTGGTATAGCTCCAAAAATACTGCCAGCAATGCAGGACGGTAAATTTATGCACACGTTTAAAGCTAAAGGCCGTTTCCTCCCCTTGCTCCATAAAATCCCGGTAAAATTGTCAGTGAACCCGCGCACTCCTTTAATTGGAGCTATTAACTATTTTGATTTATGAAGACTGGCCCTATAAATTCTAATATTTCAGTTCGGGTAAGCTCATAGCCAAATGACTTACCGAACCAGATTTCATGAAATTTGACAAGTTTTCATAGCTACCTTATTCTTCTAAAAAAACAGTATCCGGAGATCATGAACACCCAGCATACAATAATCTCCCTTTTGCTACTTACTGCATTAAGTGCTTGTATGCCGATGACTTATCCGCCTGGCGAGAAAAACTTTGCGGCACAAATTAGCGAAAATACTTTTCGGACTGAAGATGGCACATACTTACCGTTACGCCATTGGTTGCCCAATACCGAACCACGTGCGGTACTCATTGCGTTGCACGGATTTAATGATTACAGCCATTTTTTTCAACAACCGGGAGAGTATTTCAGCAAACTTGGTATTGCCTGTTTTGCCTATGATCAACGTGGCTTTGGTGCAGCTCCTCAGCGTGGCTTATGGGCGGGAGAAGCAACCTATACTGATGACTTACAGGTTTTAGTGCATCTATTAAAAAAACGTTACCCAAGCCGTCCTGTTTATCTACTGGGCGAAAGCATGGGCGGTGCGATCATTATAAACTCTTTAAACCAGGTAAAAATGCCGCAAGTTAATGGCATTATTCTCGTCTCTCCGGCACTATGGGCGCGCCCAACCATGCCCTGGTATCAAAGAAGTTTGTTGTGGGCACTGGCGCATAGCGTGCCTTGGCTAACTTTAACGGGCGAAGGACTTGGGGTCATGGCCTCGGATAATATCGAAATGCTTCGTGCCTTGGGACGGGATCCTTTAGTTATCAAAGCAACCCGTGTTGAAACTGTTTACGGACTGACCGACCTGATGGATTCGGCATTTAATTATGCATCGCTGTTACATGGAAATTTTTTAGTGCTTTACGGGGAAAAGGATGAAATTATCCCCAAAAAACCGACCTATGCTTTTTTGAAGAAATTTCTCGCTACTGATGAATCAGAAAAAACTGTGGCATTTTATCAGCAAGGTTATCATATGTTATTGCGCGATTTACAAGCGCCTACGACATGGAAAGATATTGCTGCCTGGATAGATAACAGCCCTAAAAAACTTCCATCTGGCGCTGATATTAGAGCCCAACAAGTATTAGCGCGGCCTAATCCGCTAGTTTTTACCGCGGTGCATTAAAACTTTAATGTATCTATCAGCGCATTTCGATAGCTATGCTACAAGAGCCACTATATACTCCGAATGGTTATTTTTGCAGTTTAATTTTTTTGTCAAAATATAGTAAAAATACCCAATAATCTGTCCATCATCAGAGTGTCCGTTATGCTCATCCTGGAACTGACCGAAAAACCGCCCCATCACTTTGGTGCAGGACTACGCCAGATACCAAAAATGCCAGTCTGTTATTCCAATGTGTAATTAACCGCCATCATTGATCGGCACAGCCGTTATGTGTTGTCGTGGACGTTATCCAACACCCTCGATAATTCCTTTTGTACGGAAGCGCTGGAGCAAGCACTGGCTTTGAATGCGCCTGATATATTTAATACCGATCAAGGCACCCAATATACCGGGCTGGTATTTACCCAATTATTGCTGGATAAAGGCATACAAATAACCATGGATGGACGTGGACGGGCTTTGGATAATATTTTTGTTGAAAGATTATGGAGAACTGAAAACTATGAAATTTGGTATTGACCGTTTACTAGAAGATGCTGCATTGCGCGGGCCACTAGCGGGAAAGCGCGTGGCTTTGCTGGCGCATCCGGCCTCGGTTACTGAGGATTTGACCCATGCGCTGGATGCCTTGGCAAGTTTGCCGGACATCAAACTTAGCGCTGCGTTTGGCCCACAGCACGGCCTGCGTGGGGACAAGCAAGACAATATGATGGAATCCTCCGACTTCATCGACCCAGCGCTTGGTATTCCTGTATTCAGTCTCTATGGGGAAGTACGCCGCCCGACTGACGCGATGATGGATACCTTCGATGTGCTGCTGGTCGATTTGCAGGATCTTGGTTGCCGCATCTACACCTTCATCACAACCTTGCGTTATGTGCTGGAAGCGGCGGCAACGCACCAAAAACCGGTGTGGATACTTGACCGTCCCAATCCGGCAGGCCGCCCGGTGGAAGGCTTGATGCTGCGCCCGGGCTGGGCAAGCTTTGTCGGCGCAGGCGCTATGCCGATGCGCCACGGTTTGACGATGGGCGAACTGGCGCACTGGTTTATCAGTACGCTCGCACTGAACGTGGATTGTCAGATTATCACGATGCAAGGCTGGCAACCTGGGGCTGCTCCCGGCTATGGCTGGCCGCTGGGTGAGCGCGCCTGGATCAATCCCAGCCCAAATGCGCCGAACTTGTGGATGCCCCGCTGTTACGCAGGAACAGTTCTGCTGGAAGGAACAACCCTCTCCGAAGGCCGAGGGACGACGCGTCCACTGGAACTGTTTGGCGCGCCGGACATAGATGCCCGCACCCTCATCAAGACGATGCACGCCATTGCTCCGCAATGGCTGGCGGGTTGCCACTTGCGTGAGTGCTGGTTTGAACCGACTTTTCACAAACACGCGGGCAAACTTTGTGCGGGGGTGCAAATCCATGTCGAAGATACCGCTTACGATCACTTCGCTTTTCGCCCGTGGCGCTTGCAGACGTTGGCGCTTAAGGCATTGCGCTTGCGGCAGCTGGATTACCCTCTGTGGCGCGATTTTCCCTATGAATACGAACTCGATCGCCTGGCTATCGACGTGATCAATGGCTCGCCGCTTTTACGCGAATGGGTGGATGATGCCCACGCGATGCCGGAAGATTTGGAGGCTATAACGCGTAGGGATGAGCAGGCATGGGAAGAAGAGCGTTCGGCGTTTTTACTGTACTAGACAATCAATGAGCTAAAATTTTAGACCACATCCAGGAATGAATATACCCGACAGCTTGGGTGAGGAAGGAATCCATACCTTCAACCTACGAGCAACAAGTACTTATCCCGGGACACCGATCAAAAACCTCTGGCAAAGCCAGTGGTTTGAAAAGATAAGCCGCTCGAAGCGGGTTAATTTTGTCCCACCTAAATATGGTGATGCATTAAAATAAATCGAGTTGATCTATTCGCTTGTCCTCTTCTTCCTGATGCTTGATGTATCTTGCATTCCTTTTGCGATGCCAAATCTTCTAGCGTTGACCTCATATCTTTAAGCAGTCGCTTATTCAATCGTTGGTCGCCCAGCGCGGCCGTTTTTACTTCTTCTTCTGCCCAACTTGTCATGGTTTTTATCCCCTTGTACAAATTGCCTGTTCGTGTGCAGATGTGCAGCGTTTTGTTTGGGTAATCAGTTGACTATACGCAGCCGTCTTCTCGTTTAGTGGTTCGTGCAAGCATTGATGCGCGCCAGTCACCCATCAGGATAAAGGCTACTGGTCTTTCACAATGGAAAAATATCAGCGCCACAGTCGGATCATCAAACTATTTCTCAATATGTTGTTCTTGAGTCAGACGCTTGATGGCGTTGCAACTTAAACGGTTGCCGGTATTACGGGAATATAAGTTTTCTATTCTCAAAATATGCCCAGTTCGTTGCCTGACTAACTGTCTCCCGTTTGCGTAATAAATCCCTCACCGCCCTGCTTTGCTTTGGCTAGATATGCCCCGATGGCAATAGGCCTAAACGTAACAAATGCGCTAGCCGGAACGCATCGTGGTCATCGTCGGTGTGCTTCAAACCCTCGTATTGCTTAACCGCTGCTGTATTCACCAAATGAACACGTTAACCTGCTTCCATCAAGCCATCCACCAGCCAGTACCAGTAGTAGGTTGATTTACCGGAATCCCTTCAATGCTGTCTTTGAACGGCTCCAAGCCTTTGAGTATTTGATTCAAATCAAAGTGAATCTTTTATTCAGCCACTTTCGGCTTTGCCCGTCGTGATGTAGAACCTATCCGTTTTTTGCTTTTGTCCACTTTTTTATCCGCATCATCCGGTTTTGATTTGCTACTACTGTTATGCATTTTTGATATGTTAAGCAACTGACCGGCGACTCTGATCTTTTTCAGTTCCTGAAGCAGTTCTTTCGGCATGCCCGCCGGCAACTCAACAGTACTGTATTCGTCTTCGATTCTAATACGGGCGATATGGTCGCCATCAATGCCTGTTTCATTGGCGATGGCTCCGACAATATTGCCAGGCTTTACGCCATGATTGTGGCCGACCTCAATACGGAATAATTCCATTTCAATATCAGCCCCTCCGCCAAACGCACGTTTAGGTTTACGGTCCCTTTGCGGCCGGTCTGCTCGTTCTGGTCTGTCCTCCCTGCTGTCGTAGGATTTTTTCGGCAAGTTTTGCATTAACAGCGGCGTTTCCCCTTGCACCAGTTTTGCCAGAGCAGCGGCTATTTCCAGAGCCGATACATTATGTTCCTGCTGGTATTGCTCAATCAATTGACTGAAAAAACTTAGTTCTTCTGCGGCCAAGGTATCAGTTATGTTTTGTTTAAAACGGGCGATACGTTTATTGTTAATGACTTCAGTTGAAGGCAAGCCCATTTCTTCAACTTTTTTCTTGGTTGCTTTTTCAATATTAGTCAACAGTTTTCTTTCTCTGGGGGCGATAAACAATATCGCATCGCCTGTACGTCCAGCACGTCCGGTCCTGCCTATACGGTGAATGTACGACTCGGTATCGTAAGGGATGTCGTAGTTAACGACATGGGTAATACGGTCTACATCCAATCCGCGTGCAGCAACATCGGTCGCGATCAGGATATCCAGTTTGCCGTTCTTCAGATGGGCAATGGTACGTTCTCTAAGCGCCTGAGACATATCGCCATTAATCGCAGCTGCCGAAAAGCCACGCGCTTCCAGTTTTTCAGCCAGCTCAATAGTTGCAGTTTTGGTTCTGACAAAAATAATCATGCCGTCAAACGTTTCGGCTTCAAGAATGCGGGTTAGTGCGTCCAGTTTGTGTACGCCACTGACTATCCAAAAACGTTGGCGTATGAATTCTGCAGATGCGCTGGTCACTTTAATGGTGATTTGTTCAGGCTCATGCAAATACTCTTGAGCAATTTTGCGAATCGCCGGTGGCATCGTTGCTGAGAATAGCGCAATTTGTATGTCGTCGGGAGTTTGTTCAAGTACCCATTCCACATCATCAATAAAACCCATGCGCAGCATTTCATCGGCTTCATCAAGTACCAAAACGTTAAGCCCGCCCAGATTCAGCGTGCCTTTGCGCATATGATCCATGACCCGACCCGGCGTGCCGACAACAACATGAGCGCCACGCCTTAACTGGCGTAACTGGGTGCTATAGTCCTGGCCACCGTAAATGGGTAAAACATGGAAGCCATGTAAATGTGCAGCATAACGTTGAAACGCTTCCGCCACCTGAATCGCCAGTTCGCGAGTCGGCGCCAGAACCAGAACCTGCGGGTCTTTTTGCCGAAGATCGATGCGCGATAAAATAGGCAGTGCAAAAGCGGCTGTTTTGCCGGTTCCCGTTTGTGCCTGCCCCAACACATCCTTGCCTTGCAGCAGGTGCGGGATAACTTGTGCCTGAATAGGCGAAGGTGTTTCATAACCGACATCATCCAGCGCTTTTAGCACCGGGTCTATCAGCGCTAAATCACGGAAAGAGGGTAATGGTGAAACATCATTGGACATGGATTTACCTGTTGGCATAGGAGGAGGCGCGGAAAGCGCCAAGGAAATGTTTGTTTATTTAAGAATTATACCGCATTATGACAGGATTTTGCTAGTTCAGGTATCAAGGAACAATCTCTTTTAGCCAGGCACCTTGTACCTTTTTTATGTATTTGCTTGTTATAATGACGGCAGTTTTATAACCCTATCAATTTTGAGCCAGAGATTTTATGATTCAAGGTAGTATCGTAGCGTTAGTAACACCGATGGATGAAAGCGGTGCCGTGGATAAGGAAAGCTTAAAAAAACTGGTTGACTTTCACATAGCGCAAGGTACCGATGCCCTTGTTGCGGTAGGCACAACCGGTGAGTCAGCGACACTGGATGAAGATGAGCACTGTGATGTTATCAAAACTGTTGTTGACTTTGTTAACAGCAGAATTCCGGTTATTGCCGGAACCGGGGCAAACTCAACCACTGAAGCGATCAGCCTGACTCGCAAAGCCAAACAAGCCGGCGCGTATGCCTGTTTGATCGTAACCCCCTATTATAATAAACCGACTCAGGAAGGCTTGTATCTGCATTACAAAGCCATTGCTGAAACGGTTGATATTCCGCAGATTTTATACAATGTGCCGGGGCGCACCGCCTGTGATATGCTGCCGGAAACAGTGGGCCGATTGTCTCAACTAGCCAATATCGTGGGCATTAAAGAAGCGACAGGCGATTTGTCCAGGTTAAAAAAAATCCGCGATTTGACAAGTACCGATTTTGCTATTTATACCGGCGACGATGCCACCAGCCGCGAGTTTTGTCTACTAGGTGGCAATGGCTCGATTACCGTAACCGGTAACGTTGCGCCACGCCTGGTACATGAAATGATTATGGCGGCAATGTCGGGCGATAAACAAACCGCATTAGCCATAGACACAAAATTAGCTGCCTTGCATAAGAGTCTGTTTATTCAGTCGAATCCAATCCCGGTTAAATGGGCGCTAGCACAAATGGGCTTAATTGGTATAGGTATTCGTTTACCTTTAACCTGGCTAACTGAAGATTGTTTTGATGCAGTCCGCGGTGCCATGCATCAAGCTGGGATTATTTAAATAAATGATAAACTCTAAAACGGGTTCATTCCTCATAAGTGCAGCTTTCCTGATTAATCTGTCAGCCTGCAGTTATGTTAAAAGTTATTTTCCCGATAAGGAAAAAGATTATCAGTACACCACTGAAATTCCGCCCCTGATCTTGCCGGATGATCTGAAGCAAGATCATCTTCCAGGCCCTTCGGCTTCGGCACCGCCCTCCCCTCTTGTTGGCGCCGATACTGATGCGAACATATCTTCCACTCCTGTTGCAGCGCCCGCCAAGGAGGCAGCGCATGTTGCTCCGCCTGCAACTAAAGCAGCAGCGCAGCCCGTAGCCGCCGCGCCGTCTGTAAGCGAAACGGTCATCGATCCCAAATTAATTAAAGTGGAACGTGTTAACTTTGATATAGGCGAAAACCGCTTGCGTATCAATGTGCCGTTTGCCATGGCCTGGCGCATAGTGGGTAAAGCATTAAGCCGAAAATCTATTGAAGTAACCGAACGTAATCAGGAAGCGGGAGAGTTTACCGTCCACTATGATCCTGATGAGCGGAAAGTAGAGGATAAATCATACTGGGATGAACTCGTGTTTATTTTTAGCGGCATCCAAAGTTATGACAAGGAATATCGACTCAAGTTGATAGCCAATAATCAGCTAACGGATATCATTGTCATGAGTGAAGATCAGCAACCGCTCTCTGATGCAGCCAGTTTTAAGCTACTGACTCTTTTGCAGGAAACCATTAAAGCTGATTTGGCAAAAAAATAACTGGATCAGGTAAATCGCGTAGGTCGGGTTAGCGCAGTGTAACCCGACATCTTGCACCCGGTATTGTCGTTACGCTGCGCTAACCCGATAACCAACATTTATTGTTTTGCTTACATGTTAAAAATCCCTGGAACCTGTGCATTATCTGACTTTCGCGTCAAAAAACTACTGACTGAATTGCAGGCTGCAGAATCAGCTATCACAGCCGTTTCAGCACGGTTTATCCACTTTGTGGATGTTGAAAATGACTTAAATGACAGTCAAGCCGCCATCTTAAATCAGTTGCTATCTTATGGTTCCAGGCAACCAGCAGGGATTCAAAATTTTGAATCCCTGCTGGTTGTGCCAAGACCAGGCACCATTTCACCCTGGTCCAGTAAAGCGACAGAGATTGCGCAGCGGTGCGGCTTGTCAGCGGTCAAGCGCATTGAACGGGGTATTGAATACCAGCTAATAGCCAACAACCCGTTATCAACATCGGCTAAAACACAGCTATCGGCTTTACTTCATGACCGCATGACCCAAACCGTTTTATATGACATTATAGAGCCGGATTTATTTATTCAACATCAACCCAAGCCATTACTCAGCATAGATATACTTGAGCATGGCCGTGACGCGCTGGTTAAGGCAAATTCACAACTGGGCATGGCGTTATCGGATGATGAAATTAATTATTTGACTGACAGCTTTCAAAACCTTGGCAGAAATCCGACGGATGTCGAGCTGATGATGTTTGCGCAAGCCAATTCCGAACATTGCCGGCATAAGATTTTCAATGCTGACTGGACGATAGATGGCGTAGAGCAAGCCAAGTCTTTATTTAGCATGATACGTAACACCGCCGAAAAAAGCCCGGAAGGGATTTTATCCGCCTACAGTGATAATGCTTCGGTAGCAGTAGGCTCAAAAGCACAAGTTTTTATTCGCAATGCCATAACAGGCATATATGGCTATGTCGAAGAAGACGCGCATTTGCTGATGAAAGTAGAAACTCACAATCATCCTACCGCCATTTCTCCTTTCCCGGGAGCCGCTACCGGTTCCGGCGGTGAAATTCGCGATGAAGGCGCAACCGGGCGAGGTTCTGCAACTAAAGCAGGGTTAACCGGGTTTTCAGTATCGCATTTGCAAATTCCAGGCTTTCCTCAACCCTGGGAAAAGCATAACGGCAAGCCCGAACGTATTGCATCGGCTTTAGATATTATGCTTGAAGGTCCTCTCGGCGGCGCTGCATTTAATAATGAATTTGGCCGGCCCAACCTGGCGGGCTATTTCCGCAACTTTGAACAGCCCGTCATAGGGACTAGCAATGAATTCAGGGGTTATCACAAGCCGATTATGATTGCAGGCGGCATGGGTAACATCCGCCCGATGCTGATCGAAAAACACGCTATTCCGGCCGGTTCGTTGATTATTATTTTAGGCGGGCCTGCCATGTTAATCGGTTTGGGCGGCGGGGCAGCTTCATCCCAGGCTTCAGGCGCAGGTTCCATGGATCTGGATTTCGCCTCGGTGCAACGGGAAAACCCCGAGATGGAACGCCGTTGTCAGGAGGTTATCAACCATTGCAATTCCCTGGGTAACGATACGCCTATTATCTCGATACATGATATTGGTGCTGGCGGATTGTCCAATGCCGTACCTGAAATTATCCATGACTGCGGACGCGGCGGACGCTTCGAATTGCGTAATGTACACAATGCCGACAAAGGCATGTCACCGATGCAAATCTGGTGTAACGAAGCACAGGAACGTTATGTGGTCGCTATCAAGCCGGAATCATTGGCGCTGTTTAGCTCCTTTTGCGAACGTGAACATTGTCTGTTTGCGGTCATCGGCAAAGCAACTGAAGAAGAGCATTTATTGCTCAATGATGCCTTGCTGGGCGACAAGCCCGTTGATATTCCGATGTCAGTATTGTTTGGAAAATCGCCGAAAATGCACCGGAATGTCAAGCGCGTTAAGCCCAAAACGCGCGCATTGAATATCAGCCGGATTAAAATAAAGGAAGCCGTAAAGCGTGTATTGTCTTTTCCTGCCGTCGCCGATAAAAGTTTTCTCATTCATATCGGTGACCGTTCGATAACAGGATTGGTCGCGCGCGATCAAATGGTCGGTCCCTGGCAAGTGCCCGTGGCCGACGTCGCGGTAACCGCATCAGGTTTTTATGCCCTGACAGGCGAGGCCATGGCGATGGGTGAACGGTCGCCAATTGCCGTAATTGACGCTCCTGCATCGGGCCGCATGGCGATAGGCGAGGCATTAACCAATCTCGCGGCAGCCCGCGTGGAATCACTAAGTAAAATTAAAATTTCCGCCAACTGGATGGCGGCTGCGGGTTTCCCGGGTGAGGATGCGGCGTTGTTTGATACTGTTAAAGCGGTCGGCATGGAGTTATGTCCGGCGCTGGGCATTGCCATCCCCGTAGGTAAAGATTCACTGTCGATGAAAACCGTATGGAAAGATAACGCCGGTGAAAAAATCATGACGGCACCGTTGTCGCTTATTGTTACAGCGTTTGCGCCGGTGGCCGATGTCAGCAAGACCCTGACTCCTCAATTAAAATGGCTAGATAATGAAGATAGTTTATTAGTCATCGTTGACTTGGGACTAGCTCGTTTGGGCGGTTCGGTGTTAGCACAGGTTTACAATCAAATGGGGGATGACGACGACTGCCCCGATTTAGACGATCCGGATTTATTAAAAATATTCTTTAATGCCATTCAAGCATTGAATAGCCAAGGCAAGTTGCTTGCGTATCATGACCGTTCTGATGGCGGCTTATTAGCCACTATTTCTGAAATGATGTTCGCCGGCAGATTGGGAGTCAAGCTATCACTCGATTACTTGGGCGATGATGCCTTGTCTGCATTGTTTAATGAAGAACTTGGCGCAGTATTGCAAATTCGTGCCAACGATAGTGAACATGTTATTGGCTTGTTAAATAAATCGGGCTTGAAAGACTGCACTTTTTTCATAGGCAAGGTGTTGAAAGAACAGCAATTAACCATCAGCTTTGAAAACAAATTTGTTTATTCCGCCAGCCGCGCTGAATTGCAAACCCTCTGGTCTGAAGTCAGCTTCAGAATGCAGGCTTTGCGTGATAATCCCGATTGCGCCAGGCAACAGTTTGAACGCATTGCCGATGATAATGATCCGGGCTTGCATGTTAAATTAACGTTTGATGTTAATGAGGATGTCACCGCACCGTATATTTTAACACCCAGACCCAAAGTTGCTATCCTGCGAGAGCAGGGCGTGAATGGTCATGTAGAAATGGCGGCGGCGTTTGATCGTGCCGGCTTTACCAGCGTCGATGTGCATATGACCGATCTTATTCATGGACGGGTAAGTTTGCGTGATTTTACCGGACTGGTTGCCTGCGGCGGTTTTTCTTATGGCGATGTACTGGGCGCAGGTGGAGGCTGGGCCAAATCCATTCTATTTAACCCACGCGCCCGGGATGAATTTGAGGCATTTTTTCAACGGTCAGATACCTTCGGCTTGGGTGTCTGTAATGGTTGCCAGATGATGTCGGGATTAAAGGAAATCATTCCTGGAGCCGAGCATTGGCCGCGCTTTATGCGTAATACGTCAGAGCAATTTGAAGCCCGGGTAGCCATGGTTGAAGTTCAAAAATCACCCTCCATTTTGTTTGCAGGCATGGAAGGCTCCAGAATGCCCGTTGCTGTTGCCCATGGCGAAGGCCGTGCAGAGTTTGCTTTCGATCCTCGGACTGCTTTTGACTCGCAAGCCGTCGCCTTGTGTTATGTCGATGACTACGGTGCTATTGCGACGGATTTTCCAGCCAATCCCAATGGCTCGCCTTTCGGTATTACCGCTTTAACCACAAGCGATGGACGCTTCACTATCATGATGCCGCATCCTGAACGCTGCTTTAGAACCTTGCAAAATTCATGGCATCCTGATGACTGGAGCGAGTATGGCGCGTGGATGCGGATGTTTAGAAATGCCAGGGTCTGGACGCAAGGCTTAAAATGAAAATCACACTGTGCAAGTGACAGCATTTTAGCCATGCCTTTTTTCAAATAGCAGGCAGGATGATAAATGATTTCAAGCACTTATCGAAAAATTCTCTACGGTTTGGCTCTGCTTGGCTTTATTAGTATTGTAATAATGCCCGATGTGGTTATGGGATTATTGTTTGAATTAGTCCATTTATTCTTTGAGTTATTGTTTATCTCATTCGAGTGGATTGAATCCACCCTTGATACACTTGTCGAACATTTATTCCACACTGACCTCCATCAAACCCAAGCCATCGTTTTCTATTTGTTATTGGGCATGATTCTATATGTAGCATATAACCTGTGGCGTGTGCTGTCGTCCCTTTTTTCCCGGCTAACCAATAACATGCTGACAGCCTGGACAGAGCAAAAAACCCGCGCATCCATCTATTGGCAGGAACTGTCTTTAATAAAAAAAACAATACTGTTTTCTTTTATAGCAGGCAGCCTCTACCTGGCCTCATTTCTATTTTTCTAGCCTTTTTATCGACTCCCTGGTCACTCAGAGTAACAATACCCTTTTGAGGTGTGCCCGTGATAGGATGCAGCACCTTTCCGCCGGTATCGAATATGACTGCTTTTAGCCATTTCCAAATCAACTTCAGAAACGGTTTGTCATCGAAGCACATCATCAGCATAAGTGTTTCCTCTTCCGTAACCTGAAACAACTGATAGAAAACCCGGTTGGCTGAAACTACCCGTCCATCGACGTCCAGCACCACCAGGGGCTCCTGGATAGTGGCGACGATGCTTTCGGTGAATTCCCTTGCTGCGACGAGGGCATCCATGCGGAGGGGTGATGTCATGAACGATGGCCATAGCGGTCTTTCGCGCTAAACCCGATACTGAGATTCTCTATAAGACGAATCATTTAAAATCGACAGTTTTTGCTGCCAGCGTCGTATCGCTTAATTCGAAAGGCTGAGCAATCATGCCAGCAGGCCGTGATCGCGAACCTGTCTGCGGGAGTCCGTAGGAAAAGTCGATGACTCTGATTTTAAATGCCGGTCCAGCCTGTACCTTCAATTCAATAGCGAGCCCTTTCTCAGGGATACCAAAGCCTTCAAGGCTCCAGTCCCGGCGAGGGGATTGTGAAAAAATTCGCCCTTCTACTTTCGAACTGATGACGTTTGCTCCTTCTACATATATGTTGAGCTTGGGTGCATGTCGCAGCGATCGGACTTGAATAGTAATCTTCCGGATATCGGATATGATATTGTCTTCCAACACCTCGATGGTGGGTGTTGGCAATGGCAAAACCGGCGCTGAAGCCGCCCAAAAAACCAGAGACTTATCGCCAAATATCTCATTAACCTGGCGTCGAACTGAATTGCCTGGGAAAAAAGTTCGGGTCCATGCGTCGAGTTGCTTGTCAGTCGAAAGCCAAAACGCTTTCCCGGTTGCTTCATCCAGTGCGTAAAACAGATTATTGGGGCGTGGATGCCCGACATCAAAACCGGAAGTGAATGAACCTGTTATCAGGAACAGGATAGCTGCTGTCAACAGCAACCACGGCAACAGGATGCGTCGCATCAATGCGTCAATAAGCGGCGCCAGCAAGCCGAGTAACATAACGAGTACAGCCATTACTACGCCGATCAGTTTCGGTGTTAAGCCGACGGATAAGGCTTTGATGAAGGGTGTGAATATAAGGATGCCTGGGGCGGCTCCCAGAAGCATCAATCCTGAATATATTAGGGATGCGGGGGATTTACGTTGTGGTAAAAACAGTACGAAGATGACCAGCAGAACAGGCGCCAATGGCCAAAAGAACAAAAAGCTCGCACCCGGCAGCCCTATACTGGCAGCAACAAGAAATATCAGCCAACACGACGCTGCGCCTACAGCCAATTCCATCGGGTATATCCATCTGTGCATTCCAGACTGTAAAAAACCAAATAAACCGATCACCAGCATAACAAAAGCCAGCAGGTACCAATGGCTATTGTAGATGTCTCCTTGCAACATTGTGTCGTATTCAGGATGGAGTTGACGAATGCCTATCCACAAGAGTTGGCAGATTCCAGCTATTACCGGGATCATAATCAGGAATGCAAGAGTGCCCAGCGCTGTTTGAGCGACTCGCAGTTCGCCGGATTTCAAGCCCAGAGCCAACACAATACCGAAAATCAGAATCAGAACACAGCAGAGCGGAAAAACCCGGCCAACCGGGTAGTTCACGATACCTAATCCAGGCGCATCAAAATAGACGCGATCCTCGGAAGGCAGATTCTCCAAGGAAGCATTCCCAAAATATTGAGCCAGGGCGAGCAGGATATCGCCCTGGTGTTGCAGGCTGCCTTCCTGCAATAGTTCGGGGCGGTCAAGTTGCGTGTGATAACTGGTATGTCCTTCAATAGCGGCGAAATTCATGCCGGGAATGCCGGCTCGCTTGAAGACTGTCATATCCGTATCATTAGGCATACGCTTGTATACCTCATACATCAGCGAGTTGCCCAAAGGATGGGGAGCAGCGCTTGCCAGGCCATCGATGAGCTTGCCATTACCCCGGCTGGTTTCGAACATAACAAAAGGGCCACGGTTGCCGCGGTATTCGAAATTCAGCACCAGTCCGATATTTTTTGACCATGGATGTCCAGCAACGAAGGCTTCTGCCCCCAGCAGGCCCGCTTCTTCGCCATCTGAAAAAATGCAAATCAGGTCATTTTGCAATGTGGGCAGAGTCTTCAATGCTCTCAGCGTTTCCAGAATAGCGGCGACTGATGCTCCGTCGTCTGCGGCGCCCGGACCCGTTGGCGTCGAATCGTAATGTGCAGCCACTAGCAAAGCCTTGTCCGGTACTTTCCCGGGAATTCTAACCAGAACGTTGTGTACGACCCCCATACTTTCCAGTCTTTTTTCTGTCTGAATTTTTTCAATTAGTTCTGCGTGCAAACATCCTTCCCGCCAACTCAGCCAATCCGGTCGCAGAACTTGGAATTTGATCAAGAATTCAATTTATTCATCACAGCCGCCATATCCCCGGCGACCATTTCATCAATAAAGCCTTTGCCCGTATCAAACGCTGCAAGCAGCAAATCCCATTCATTTTTTGACGGCGCAGACAACACAAAATCGGTAACTATTTTTCCGGCGGCAGGCCGGCCGATGCCTATTCTTAAGCGGTAAAACTCTTTTGATCCCAAATGCGCAATAATGTCTCTCAAGCCATTATGGCCTGCATGACCGCCATCTTTTTTAAGTTTTACGACGCCGGGATTGAAATCCAGTTCATCATGAACCACGAGAATTTCTTCAGGCAGCAATTTGTAATAGCGGGCGATTTTGCCCACAGACTGGCCGCTTCTATTCATAAAAGTGTCAGGCTTTAACAGCGTGACCTTGCCGTTTGCAACGCTGCCCTCTGCAACCAAGCCTTGAAACCTGGAATCATTGGACCAGATACAGCCCAGTTTCTGCGCCACGGAATCTAAAAACAAAAACCCGGCATTGTGCCGGGTTTTTTCATACTGCCGGCCTGGATTACCCAGACCAACGATAAGCTTTATCATTTTTAATCTATAGTTGCAATTTATTCAGCAGTCTCGTCTTTACTGGCTTTAGAAGCCATCATCGAGACGACAGGCAAGTCATGTTCTGGACCCTGTGCCAAAACGACAATCTCAACACCTGTGGGCAAAATCAGGTCAGATAAATGGAAAGTCTCGCCAATATCCAGGCCGGCCAGATTAACTTCAATAAATTCAGGCAAAGCTGAAGGCAAGCAAGCCACTTCTACATCCACCATCGAATGGGCTGCAATACCGCCCTTTTTTCCACCAATGGAGGTATGCTCATTGGTAAAATGCAAAGGTACATGCACTTTTACCGCTTCGGACATGTTAACCCGGAGAAAATCCAGATGCAAAATCTGAAATTTTGCAGGGTTACGTTGAACGCCTTTCAAAATTGCCTGCTCTGTTTTTCCATCAACAGTGACATCCAGTACATGCGAATAAACCGCCTCATGATTAAGATGCTTAATGACTTCGTTATGATTTAACACCAGCATTTGAGGCTCGCGATGGCCACCGTATATTACTGCAGGCACATTACCTTGACGACGCACGTTTCTTGCTGCACTCTTACCTGATCGTCCACGACCTTCGGCAACAAATTCAAATACCTTAGACATTTTTTCTCACCATTTTTTGAAGTGCCTGCCGTAAAGCATGCACATTACATTCTCAATCAACAACCATTAATCTACGTAGTGTCAATCTACGTAGAGCGAGCTAACCGACTCACCGACCGCCATACGCCTTATAGTCTCAGCCAACATCTCTGCAACGCTTAGCTGTCTTATTTTACCTGAATCAATAGCATCCCGCCTCAACGGTATCGTATCGGTAACCACCAACTCATCAAGTTCCGAGCCATTCAAGTTTTTCATCGCAGAGCCTGACAATACCGCATGAGTACAATAGGCAACCACTTTTATTGCACCGTGTTTTTTTAAAGCAGCAGCGGCATGACACAGCGTCCCTGCCGTATCAACCAGATCATCAATCAACACACAGCTGCGGCCGTCAACGTCACCAATAATGTGCATAATCTCCGAGACATTCGCCTTGGGCCTGCGCTTGTCTATAATGGCAAGATCAGCGTCATCCAGGCGCTTGGCAAGCGCACGTGCTCTGACAACGCCGCCAACATCCGGCGAAACAACAATCAGATTTTTATACTGCTGCCGCCACACATCGCCTAAAAGAAGGGGTGACGAATACACATTATCTACAGGTATATCAAAAAAACCCTGAATTTGATCGGCATGCAAATCAACCGTTAAAACTCGATGAGCACCCGCTTGTTCAATCATTTTAGCAACCAGCTTGGCGGTAATTGGCACCCGGGCTGATCGCGAACGTCTATCCTGCCGCGCATAACCATAATAAGGCATTACCGCGGTAATCCGTGATGCTGAAGCCCGCTTGAGAGCATCAATCATCACCAGTAATTCCATTAAATTCTCATTAGTAGGCGAACAGGTCGGCTGAATAATAAAAACATCCTTACCACGGACATTTTCTTGAATTTCTACCGCAATCTCACCATCACTAAATCTGCCGACGGCCGCCATCCCCAGGCGCATGTTGAGTTTTTTTGCTATTCCGTCAGACAAAGCCAGGTTAGCATTTCCAGAAAACACCATCATCGGGGTGTCATCCATTCAAGCACTCCCAAATTGAATTTAACCGGTTGGAGGTAAATGGCTGGGTCGCAAGGATTCGAACCTTGGAATGCGGAGATCAAAACCCCGTGCCTTACCGCTTGGCGACGACCCAATAATCAAGATAACTATTTACCGATCTTCAGCTTTGAAAACAAGGGCGATTCATTTACACCTTTACTCAAAAAAACCTGCCACTTATCTTTAAGCGTCCGATAAGCGCTAACGGCTGCGCTTTCTGAATCAAACTGTGCAAAAACACAAGCCCCTGTCCCGGTTAGCCTTGCCTCTGAAAATCTGGACAAATCAACCAAAGCATCCTTAACAGTCGGATAAAGCTGGCAAACCACTTCCACACAATCGTTTTGGTGCTGACCCGCTATAAAGTCGGCTATTGTGATCGATTTACTATTCCGTGTCAAATTTTTAGCTGAAAATATTTCTTTTGTATTGACATGACACTCAGGCTTGATAACCACAACCCAGCGCTCCTGGAGACTGATTTTCTCCAGTTTTTCACCGACACCTTCCGCCCATGATGAATAGCCATAGACAAACACCGGCACATCTGCGCCTAAAGTCAATCCCAGTTCCATCAATTTTTCAATTGATAACTGCAGGCCCCATAATTTATTCAATACCACTAATGTCGTTGCGGCATCAGAACTGCCCCCCCCAAGGCCGCCGCCCATAGGCAGGTTTTTTTCCACCTCGATGCGCACGCCAGACTCACATGCTGTTTCTGCTTTTAGCAGCTTCGCTGCCCTAACCGTTAAATCATCCACCTCTGCCACGCCTGGAATCGTTTTTTCCAAGCTGACTCGCCCATCATCGACAGGATGGTATGTTATCCAGTCACACAACTCGATAAATTGAAACACCGTTTGCAACAAATGATACCCATCAGGCCGTTGACCAACTATCCGTAACATTAAATTTAACTTTGCCGGTGCGGGCCACCTTACCGCCCAGGCAGACTGCCTATATTGCTTTTGCGACATTTAAAACCCATTGATCTATGATTAATTTTAATTTGACCTGCTCATTCGTGACTGTGATTTTACGCGGCATAGATTGATCATCGACGGACTGCATTTGCTTGTATTCTATCAACCATCCGGACTGCGTAAAACCTGTGGCAGTCTCTACAAATGCACGAGTTGGCTCAGGCAGGCCTACTACCCAATAGCGTAAGGAGTGCACCGGGACGAACATGCCCAGTTGTTGGTTAATAAACTCTTCCGGCTGTGTTGATGATTGCACTTCATCATCCCCGCGGTCTATCGTGACTGAATCGCCTGTTAATTGAATAACGGTTGCACCCTGACCCAAGGGTCCGGTTAACTTTATTTTCTCATCATCGGGCCTGTGCCCCCAGTTTATACTTGCCTGCCAGGAATCATTCTTTCCGGTTAACGCCAGCCGGCCTTCAAACGACCATCGCTCCATCTGGTAAAGATGCTCCCTTGCAATCTTTGAATAATGCACTTCAGGCTCTACAGGCACGGTAGCACAGGCCGACAGCATCACTACAAGACACCACCAGCCTGGCTGCATTGCTTTAATACTTAATATCACTAGTGTGCACCGTGCAGTATTCTTCGTTGAAAATCCAGTAGATATTCATCTGCCGGCGCAGCTTTAATAGCCTTATCAAATAACTCCCTAGCCTCGTCTTTCCTACCTAAAGCCCACAATACCTCGGCAAGATGCGCTGCTATTTCATTTTCCTGCTGTTTTTCATAGGCCAGTTGTAAATACTCCAGGGCCTTTTCATTATTGCCTAATTTAAACTGCAACCAGCCATAACTGTCGATGACGACTGCTTCATTCGGCTGAAGCCTGAGCGCATGCTGGAGATATTTTTCCGCTTCAGCATAGCGCCCGGGCTTGCTCAGCAACGTATATCCCAAAGCGTTTAAGGCCTCCACATTATCAGGCTCCATTACCAGTATTTTCTTCAGATCAGCTTCCACAATATCTGGCTTGCCAATACGCTCAGCAATCAATGCACGCGTATACAACAGCTCTTTTTGATCAGGAGAATCCGCCAGTGCCTTCGTCAACAGATTAAAGGCCTCCTCATACCGCTTTTGCTGACTATACAGCTCTGCCTGAACCAGCAGAATACGCAGTTTTTGTTTTGGAAACCGCGTTTGTAATGTACTTAGTCGAAAACTGGCATCATTGTATTGTTTATCTTTTGCCAGCAAAGCAATTGCGGATATCCCCGATTCAAAGACTAACGGCCCATCCGTTACTTTATCAAACCAGGCTAGCGCCTTTTTCATATGTCCCCGTTTTTCTTCAATTTTCCCCAAATAAAAACCTGCCTGATACTGCCACTCAGGCTGTTCCAGCAGTTTTTTAAAAATGTCTTCAGCCTGTTCATCCTGTTCCAATTGCAGATAGACCAATCCCAGTGCAAATTGACTTTCAAAATCCTTGGGATCGGCCAAAATAATACTCTGATAAACCTCGCCGGCTTCTTGATATTCCTCGGATTTTATTAACACCTGCGCCAACAGTTTTTTAATTTTGTTGTTGTCCGGATACTTATCGGATGCCTCTTTTAACAACGATTTTGCTGAATTCAAGTCGCCTGAAAATACCGCTATCTGGGCCTGAAAAATCAGCGCCTTATCCCAATCCGGGCGTATCTTTAAAGCCTGTTGTATTTTTCTTTCAGCCAGATCTTTGTCTTTCATCTGCATAGCAAGCAATGACTGCATAAAATATATCTCGGCCTGACCTGGATGCTGTAACGACAAAGCCTCCAGCGCATCGTAAACATCGGCTGCCTTACCGTCCCTTTGCAAAACATTGGCCAATTCAAGCACCGCATTCTCGAAACCGGCAGGATCAGCCTTAAGCAATACATTTAAGTGTTCAACAGCGGCCTGCTTATTTCCAGTTCTTAACGCCGATAATGCAGCAATTTTTCTTGCTGTCGGGTTTTTGGCATCCTGTCGCAGCCATAAAGCCACCGCCTCATCGGTTTTATTGCTGTCTTTCAAATACAGAGCAATCATTGCCGCCCTTTCGGCAAAGCGCGAATCATTTACACGCTTGGCGGCTTCCATATAGCCCTCCAGAGCCACATCATATTGACCTCTTTGTCCGGCAAGCTCTGCCGTCAACAGCATAAAAAGCACATCAGGATCAATTGAGGTTTTCAGTTCTTTTTGTTGAGTCTTTCCTTTGGTCTCAGTTATTTTAACAGGCGCAACAGATAGCTCCCGTGCACCCGGCTTTGCAGGTGAATCGGCGCAACTATTAAGTAAAACGATGGTTATTACTGAAAGCAGTCTAAAAATTAACACACACAATCCTAATTTATTACTCAATATATTACACAATAGATTATCAGAAAAACCCATCGATTTAGACAGCTGATTTATTCCATTTGGATAAAGTTATTATATTTCTTAAAATACGGCGACATAATATACGAGTATTTCTGCCAAAAACCATCTGATACAGGGAAATGTTATACAATCTGACGTAAGATATTATAGACACAAGGTAAAAATGTGAGCCTTGTCTCTTGCGCGCAACTTGTAACTTGAATAAACACCTAGCACTATTAATATCATGACACTTCTTGCCGTAGGGATTAATTACAATACTGCACCGGTTTCCATCCGTGAACGTCTGTCATTCCCTGCCGATATACTGGAATCTTCGTTAAAAGAATTATGGCGGCTCAAGGAAATCAGTGAAGCCGCCATATTATCAACCTGTAATCGTACCGAGTTTTACTGCACATCAACGACCAGCAACCAACAAGTTCTGATCGACTGGGTTGCTCAAAGTAAACAGATCAATGCTACAGATTTCACCCCCTACCTGTATTGCCATACGGACAAATCCGTGTGCCGCCATATCTTCAGAGTTGCTTGTGGCCTGGACTCGATGATATTAGGCGAGCCGCAAATTCTCGGGCAAATGAAAACCGCCTATCAGGCTGCTTATGATGCAGGCACTTTAGGCAGACGTCTGGGCAGACTTTTTCAACATACCTTTACTGCCGCTAAAAAAGTGCGCACCGATACCGCTATTGGTTCCAGTCCCGTATCGGTAGCCTTTGCCGCCGTGCAGCTGGCGCAACAAATTTTCGATAAACTCAGCGAGCAGACCGCTCTGCTGATAGGTGCAGGCGAAACCATAGAACTGACAGCGAGGCATTTATCCCAACAAGGCATAGGCCGCCTAATTATCGCCAACCGTACCTACGATAAAGCGCACACGCTGGCCGCACAGTTTAATGGTTACGCAATTGCGCTGTCCGAATTGCCTATTCATCTGGCTGAAGCTGACATTGTTATTTCCTCAACAGCCAGCCAATTGCCGATACTGGGCAAAGGCCGTGTAGAAAGCGCACTTAAAAAACGCAAACACAAGCCGATGTTTATGGTTGACCTTGCGGTACCGCGTGATATTGAAGCCGAAGTTGAACAACTCGGCGATGTCTATCTATATACCGTGGACGATTTGCAACACACGATAGACCAGAACATGAACTCGCGCCGGCTGGCAGCAGAACAAGCCGAAGAAATAATCGACACGCAGGTTGACCATTTTTTAGCCTGGCTCCGCGCTCAAGGCGCACAATCGACGATTCGGGATTACCGCCAGCAAGCCGAACAATCCCGTGATGAAACCTTACAAAAAGCCCTGGCGTTACTGAAAAACGGCGTCCCCGCTGAAGAAGCCCTTAATCGGCTCGCTTACAGCCTGACCAATAAACTCATTCATACGCCCAGCACCCAAATCAGGGCCGCTGCCGAAAATGAACGCCACGACTTGATTGCCGCTGCCCGCGAAATTTTTAAATTAACCAAATCTCAATGAAACACTCGATACAACTTAAACTGGAAAACCTCTCTGAACGTTATGACGAAATCGCCGCCTTACTTTCAGAACCCGAGGTACAAAGTAATCAAAACAAATTTCGCGCCCTGAGCCAGGAATATGCCCAAATCGGCCCATTGGTCGATTGTTACAAACGCTATGAACAAGCTTTAAAAATGCTCGCCTCAGCCCGGGAAATGGTTAATGATAACGACCCCGAATTAAGGGAATTAGCCAAAGAAGAAATCAATGAAGCGGAATCTCTGATAGCAACACTGGATCATGAATTACAGGTTTTATTACTGCCCAAGGATCCCAATGACAATCGCAACATTTTCCTGGAAATACGCGCTGGAACAGGCGGCGACGAAGCCGCCATTTTTTCAGGTGATCTCTCCCGCATGTATCAACGCTATGCCGAAAGAAAAGGCTGGCAAACTGAAATTATCAGCGAAAGCCTGGGCGACCACGGCGGCTACAAAGAAGTTATTTTGCGTGTTTCCGGGCGTGATGTGTATTCACAATTGAAATTTGAATCCGGCGCGCACCGTGTACAGCGGGTGCCGGAAACCGAATCGCAAGGCCGTATCCATACTTCCGCCTGTACTGTCGCCATCATGCCCGAAGTCGATGAAGTCGATGCCATCGACATCAACCCGGCCGACCTTAAAGTGGATACCTACCGCGCATCAGGAGCAGGCGGACAGCACATCAATAAAACCGAATCCGCGATACGTATTACCCATATTCCTACAGGCGTGGTAGTGGAATGCCAGGACGAACGCTCACAACACAAAAACCGCGCCAGGGCGATGTCCTTACTGGCATCGCGTCTATTATCCGCAGAACAGGAAAAACACCACGCAGAACAATCGGCCACTCGAAAACTGCAAGTCGGGAGCGGTGACCGTTCAGAGCGTATTCGTACCTACAATTATCCACAAGGACGCTTAACCGACCACCGCATCAACCTAACGCTGTATAAACTGGACGACATCATGCAGGGTGGTCTGGAACAGGTGATTCAGCCGCTGATTAGCGAACATCAGGCAGAACTGCTAACCCAACTTGGCGAAGATTAAACTTGATGCTGCCTATAAAATCCGTGCTGGAAGAAGCGGCAAATAAACTTGCATTTTGCTCTGATTCGGCATTACTGGATGCAGAACTTTTGCTGTGCCTGGTTCTTGATAAACAAAGGTCGTATCTTCGCGCCTGGCCCGATAAGCCATTGCAGCCTGAACAGATAGACAGATTTTCGACGTTGCTAAAAGAACGGCAAAAAGGTAATCCTATTGCTTATATCACCGGCAATCGGGAATTCTGGTCGCGGGATTTTCACGTCACCCCGGATGTATTAATTCCCCGTCCCGACACCGAATTGCTTATTGAACTCAGCTTGGAGCTGATACCTGCAAACAAACCGTTCAGGATTATTGATCTAGGCACAGGCTCAGGCATTATAGCCATCACGCTGGCTGCGGAACGGCCGCATATACACGTCAGCGCAACCGATGTCAGCTTGGCCGCACTGCGCATCGCCCAGCTAAACGCCAATAAACACCGCACTGATAACATTCAGTTTTATCAAAGCAACTGGTTTGATAATGTGCCCGATGCCAAATTCAACCTGATTATCAGCAACCCGCCGTACATTGCAGAAGACGATAGCCATCTGCAGCAAGGCGACATCCGCTTTGAACCTCAAACAGCCTTGTGCGCCGCTGAGCAGGGACTCAGCGATATTAACATCATTGCCTCCACTGCGCGTAACCGCCTGGAATATGGAGGACATTTGTTAATTGAACATGGCTACAACCAGCAGCAACAGGTTCAAACAATTTTTAAAGATTTCCACTACGCAAACGTTCAAACGTACGCCGATCTATCGGGACAACCCCGGGTAACTTATGGACAATGGAATACAGTGCAGAGGCAAATGTGTCGTCCTATAACCTTGAACCTTGAACCTTGAACCAAACATTATGACCCCAGAAGAAATCCAAATACCCCGCAAAATAACCAATCAATTATTACATCTTGCACAACAGTCGCCTGACTTCGAAATATGCGGACTCATCGGTGGCAAAAACGGCTTTGCTACTCATTGCTATCCGATCAAAAATACCGCCGAACAACCCAGGCAGCGTTTTCTGCTCGATGCCGCGCAACAAATCTCGACTATGGCTAAAATGCGTGAACTGGGAGAAGACCTTTTCGCCATCTACCATTCTCACCCATCCGCACCGGCACAACCTTCAAGTGCTGATTTAGAGCTGGCGGCCTACCCTGATGTGTTGTACCTGATTATTTCACTCAATACCAAAGGTATTTTGGAAATGCGCGGTTTTAAAATAGACCAAAACACTGCTGTGGAAATACCGCTGATATTAAGCGATGATGAATCCAGCGAACTAAAAAAGTACACCCGGAAACATTGAATTAACTTGAAATGAATTCATTGCATGTATTCGCAGTCATCTGTCACAATAACTCTATATGTGTGACTAACTAAAAGGACAGCTGAATGACTGTAATAACTGAAGTACCGAGTCCTTTTTGCGGTATTGGCACGGATGACCTGATCATTCGGGTTGACGGCGTATCGCTGAAAGTAATTGAAAACGGTTGTGCGGTTAATACCCCTGCATTTGAGCAGGCGATTACCGACACCAGCCCCAGAGTTGACGGCAAAGAAGTCAGTCTGGGTATTGCCGTGGCAAAAGCGGCCGCATTGTTAAAAGACACCAATCAACCTGTTATTGGCGGCTGCGCAACCGATGTCAACGGTATGCGGGCATTGCTGGCATTAGCAGATCGCTGCGGCGCTGTCGTCGATAACATGAATTTCACCGGGGCGCGCAATAACTTTCTGGCAATGCAGGATACCGGCTGGATGAATACCACGCTGGCGGAAGTCAAAAATCGCTGTGATTTATTATTGGTGGTCGGCACTGATCTGGAAGCCTTTGCGCCACGCTTTTTCGAGCATTATCTATGGAACAAGGAATCCATGTTTCTGGATAATACCGGTAATCGTCAGGTTATTTATCTAGGGAAAGCGCCATCAGGCAATGCGTCAACTTCGCCTAATGGTCAAAAGGCGAAGATTTTAGAATGTGCGACTGAAGATTTACCCGATGTGATTGCAGTATTAAGAGCCCTGGTTAAAGACCAGCCAATACGCGCCGCCTCGGTCTGCGGCATTGCAGTCGCTGATTTACAAGCTATTGCTACGAGTTTAAAAGCGGCAAAATACAGCGTAGTCACCTGGTCTGCGGGGGCATTGACGTACAGTCAGGCGGAATTAACCGTACAGACATTATCAGAAATGATTAAGGACATTAATAATCAAAACACCCGTTGTTCCGGTTTGCCGTTAGCGGGTAAAGAAGGCGATCAAACCGCTAATCAGGTTTGTGGCTGGACAACCGGTTATCCTGCACGGACACGATTTAGCCGGGGTTATCCGGAATATGACCCGTATCTGAATGATACCCGTTTTTTGCTGGACAATAACGAAGCAGACGCTTTGGTATGGGTACAGGCGTTTAATGTCAATGCAGTGCCGCCCGTAACGAATTTACCAACTATTGTCATTGGCCGTTCCGGAATGACTTTCGAAAAAGAACCGGATGTGTTAATTCCTGTCGGTACGCCGGGTATTGATCATGCCGGCCATGCCTATCGCATGGACAACGTGGTCGCCATTCGCCTGCAGAAGTTACGCGATTCCGGATTACCCAGCACGGCTCACGTAATGAATGCCATTGAACAAGCCTTGCAGGAAAGATAATGTTGATAAACACACAGGTGGGACAAAACGATGCTAATTAAGTTAACAGGTGGAGCGGTTTACGACCCTGCGAGCGGTGTCGATGGTAAACAACAGGATATTTACATTGAAGACGGACACATTGTGAGTAAACCGTCCGGGGATTTTCAAGTTGATAAAGAATACGATTTAAACGGCAAGATAGTGATGTCCGGCGCGATTGATATGCACACACACATCGGCGGCGGTAAGGGCAACATTGCCAGAATCCTATTACCGGAAGATCATCGGCAAGATACTGTAAAGCGTACACCGATCACCCGTTCCGGCTGCGGCCATGCGATGCCCAGCACCTTTGTGACCGGTTATCGTTATGCGGAAATGGGTTATACCGCCGGTTTTGAACCGGCGCTATTGCCGATTAATGCACGGCAGGCGCATATGGAAATGGCGGATATTCCGATTCTGGATAAAGGCGGGTATGTGATGCTGGGCAGTGATGATTATCTACTCCGCCTATTAACTGCTAAAAAAGATCAAAAAGCCATTAATGATTATGTAGCCTGGACGATTCAGTCCGCTAAAGCCATCGGCATTAAAGTAGTTAATCCCGGTGGTATTAATGCTTTCAAATTTAACCAGCGCAAACTGGATCTGGATGAGCAAAACAGTCATTATGGCGTGACGCCGCGAGATATTCTGCGCGTTCTTGCCACTGCCGTTAAAGAAATCGGCATTTCGCATCCGCTGCATGTCCACGGTTGTAATCTGGGTGTTCCCGGAAATATGCAAACAACGCTGGATACGATACAAGGCATAGGCGGTTTACCGATGCACTTGACCCATATCCAGTTTCATAGCTACGGTACCGAAGGCGATTTCAAATTTTCATCGGGTGCGGCGCAGATTGCCGAAGCCGTCAACAAAAACAAAAACATCACCATCGATGTCGGGCAGATTCTATTTGGTCAAACGGTAACGGCTTCCGGTGACAGTATGCGCCAACATGCCAATCATAAACACGCCAGCCCGAATAAATGGGTGACGATGGATATTGAATGTGATGCAGGCTGCGGTATTGTGCCGTTCAAGTATAAAGACCAAAACTTTGTTAATGCCTTGCAATGGGCGATAGGTCTGGAGACCTTCCTGCTGGTTGATGACCCGTGGCGCATTTTCTTGACCACCGACCATCCCAATGGCGCGCCGTTTACCTGTTACCCGCATTTGATACGTTTGTTAATGGACCGAAGTTTCCGTAATGACGTGTTATCAACGATTCATCCGGAAGCGCAAAAAATGACGACGCTGGCATCAATTGAGCGTGAATACACCTTACAGGAAATCGCCATTATGACCCGGACTGGAGCGGCAAAACTTATTGGATTAAAAGACCGCGGCGGCTTAAGCTCAGGCAACTGGGCGGATATTACCGTTTACACCGACAATGCCGACCGCCAACTTATGTTTGAAAAACCCGACTATGTGTTTAAGGACGGTCAATTGGTTGTGGTTGACGGCAAAGTGGTCTCTACGAAATGGGGAACAACTCACACGGTTAAGCCCGACTTTGACGCATCTGTGGAAAAAGATTTGAAAGACTATTTCGATCGCTACCTGACGATGAAGCTCGGCAATTTTAAAATCAGTGATGATGAAATGACCGAAGATGGGCGCGGCAGTTTGACAGTGCATCCATTACGTAATCAGTCGTAATAGTGGTTACGAGTTCCGGATAAAGCAAACTGTGAACTGCGGAAGACGCTTTTAGGAAATAAGTTCTATGAATAATCAAGATATTAATTCGGCATGGGCTGCTGTAGTTCCAATACTTAGAAAACTAGATTTCCACTCTGTTAAGGATATTGTCGGACTTGCTGGATTTGATATAAAAATCCTAAATCGCTTAGGTTATTATGAACATTTCGGGCCGAAAGAAGATAGAGACCAACTTGTAACAGAGATAGGTGATCATTTTCTGGACTTTGCTGACGAAACAAAGCATCGCTTTTTAAACATCGTCATAGAAGAAATTTTGAGTGGTATATATGACCTAAACAGTAATGACAGAAATGAAAAAAAGAACCTAGAAAAAAGATTGCAATACTGTCTTAACCGATTAGGTTGGCAAGTAATTGATAACAAGGTATTACCGATTGAAATTTTAGATTTGTCAGATTTAAGCGAATTAGATTCATCCGCACGGGAGGATTTGATTAAAGCGGCAACAAAATTTCGTGACAGTGACTTAAGTGGTGCAATATCGTCTGCATGTGCTGTTGTTGATAGTGTAACGGCACGAGTATATCGAGATAAGAATCTTGGTGATGTAAATAAAAGTAAATCCTTTCAGGAACGATGTAATAAATCACTTAAGGCAATTGGCGTTTTTGAAGCTATTGATCAGCAACTTAGCGGAATTCAATGGAAAGAATCTAATATTAGCCAATTCAAGGACAATCTTAAACAATCACTCAGTCAAGCAGCTTATGTAATGCAGACACTAAGAAGTGATATGTCAGACGTTCATGGGACGAAGCCAGTAATAAAACCCTTGGTTTTTGACAGCATCAAATGGTCGCAAATCATCGTCCGATTATTAAGTGAAAAATATGATGATTAGCGCGGTAGTGCAATAGAACGTGTCGAGGAACGAAGCGCATCATTCTCGAATGACTTTGTTTCTCCTCCTATTGTCTTATGCACAATAATTACCAACTAAGCAATAAAACTAGTAGGTTTCAACAACAGGATTTAGTCATGCAACAAACCATTACCATAAACGATACCTTATTTAAAAATGTCTCGCAGTGTGCGGGCATTGATGATTTCAATGAAATAATTAACATTGCGCTGCATGAATTAATCAAAAATCATCAAGCTGTCGATAAACGCCGTCAACCGCCTGTTTCTATCGCTGGTAAAGGCAAGATAAGAAGCGAATGTTAAGTGAAACTAAACAATTACTTTACTGACACAAGCAATACATCAGGAGATAAAACATGCCTACTACCATTCTTGCAGAGACTGCAGCGAGTCTCACGGAACTAAAAAATGATCCAATGGCGACTGTAGCTGCTGGCGATGGTTTTCCAGTGGCTATTCTTGACCATAATGAACCTGCTTTTTACTGCATTCCGGCTAAAGCTTATGAAATGCTGATGAATAAGCTGGAAGATGTCGAATTGGCGGCAATCGTTGAATCAAGAAAATGTCAGGCTGAAATAGAAGTGGCTTGGGATGAGCTTTAAACTGCGCTTTAAAGAACAGGCATTGCAAGAATGGCATAGTCTCGATCACTCTATTCGTGAACAGTTCGCTAAAAAATTGCACACATTAAAGGACACTCCTCGTGTAGAAAATTCAAGACTCAGTGGAATGAAAGACTGTTACAAAATAAAACTGCGGAAAGCTGGTTTCAGACTCGTTTATGAAGTGCGTGACCAAGAACTTGTAATTCTAATAGTGGCAGTTGGTAAGCGAGAGCGCAATGCCGTATACAAAACGGCGGCAAAGCGGCTATAAACTAAAAACGCTCAAATTACCCTTGCGGAATGCAGGAATCATCGAATCCTGTAAAGAACACTTAAAACTTCAGACGAGCCACTTATTTAACCCATAGACAATACTCAACACCAGAAAAAACATTAACAATGAGCATAACAATATGATTATTAACGGTGTAACCATCGACTTAACTTTTGCCGAAGCTTTCCCGATGAAAGCTACCCGAGCCATTATCACCGCGCAAAACGAAAAATGGGCGATGATTTCCGCGCAGGCCATGACCGGCTTTGCAACGTCAGTGATCGCCTGCGGTTGTGAAGCTGGAATCGAACGCGTTTTAGACTCTTCCGAAACGCCTGACGGCCGTCCAGGCGTTTCCATCATGATATTTGCAATGGGCGGCAAAGGCCTGGCTAAACAGCTTGAAACCAGGGCCGGACAATGTGTGTTAACCTCGCCAACATCCGCGCTGTTTGCCGGGATTGATGGCGGCATAAGAATACCATTGGGTAAAAATCTGCGCTATTTCGGTGATGGATTTCAGATTGCCAAAGTCATTTCCGGCAAACGTTACTGGAGGATACCCGTGATGGACGGTGAATTTTTATCCGAAGCGACTACAGGACAAGTCGATGCCATCGGCGGCGGTAATTTTTTAGTATTGGCCGAGTCACAACCGCAAGCGCTGGCAGCCTGTGAAGCCGCAATTGAAGAAATGCGCAAAATCGCCAATGTGATTATGCCGTTCCCTGGTGGTGTGGTGCGTTCCGGTTCTAAGGTCGGTTCAAAATACAAAGCGCTGAACGCATCGACTAATGATGCTTTCTGCCCTACGTTAAAAGGCATGACCAAAACCGATTTGTCATCTGAAATTGAATCAGTCATGGAAATTGTCATTGACGGCTTAACCAAGGAAGACATCGCCAAAGCCATGCGCGTAGGTATTCAGGCAGTCTGCGATTTGGGCGCGGATAATGGCATCAAACGTATCAGTGCAGGCAATTACGGCGGCAAACTGGGGCCGTTCCACTTTCACTTACAGGAGATTATGGCATGAGCGCTTTAACATTTACGTTAAAACACAGACCCGATCAACGTGTCGATATGTCGCCGCTAGTCTGCCATCACTTAAAAGATTTGGCATTGCCTGATATTGCTGCTTTAACGTTGCAAAACGGCAAACGCAAGCTGCGTGTTGATGAATTATTTACTATTTCAGGTTCAAACGCACAAACTATCGTCATTAAAAACAGCTTTGCCAAACTGGATTTTATCGGTAAGGAGTTACAGGGCGGCAGCATTACAGTAGAAGGTGATGCAGGCGCTTACCTGGGGTTTGGCATGAAGTCCGGTGAGATTAAAATATCCGGAAATGCCGGACTTTACGCTGCTTGTGAAATGAAAAACGGTTATCTGGAAATTGCCGGCAATGCCGGTGACTTTTTGGGCGCGGCTTTGCCGGGCAATAAAATGGGCATGAAGGGCGGTGCAATCCTCGTTAAAGGGTGTGTCGGCGAACGCGCCGGTGACCACATGCGCCGCGGTATTATTTTGATTGAAGGCAATGCAGGCAATTATTGCGGTTCACGCATGACCGCCGGAACGATTGCCGTGATGGGGCAAACGGGCCGGTATGTAGGCTATGCGATGCGCCGCGGTACCTTGTTATTATGGAATCAGCCCCGGCTGCCTGCCAGTTTTAATGATTGCGGCGCACATACGCTGGCATTTTTACCGATTTTATTTGCGTCTTTTAATAAGCTCAATTCCAGATTTGCTAATGGAGCTTCGGCATTTAATCGTGTACAACGTTATGCGGGCGATATGTCGGAAATGGGGCGTGGCGAGATTTTGGTCAAGCTTTAGCTATTTCAAGGAACTTCTAAAAATTCTCTTTCCCTCGGGGAGAGGTGTATAAGTAAAATACCGATGCCGGATTAATACCAAATGCGAGTAAAGAAACAGTGGAAAAACCCATTCGAGTATTATTGATAGATTTGGAAAATTGTCCGAATCAGGTTCAGCAGCTCATGGAAAATCTGGAGAAATATTCTCATGTAGTTGTCTGTTATGCACAAAGTGGAGCCAAAATACCTCTTGATTGGGTTATTCCACTCACCACTACCGTCAATGATGACAGATTAAAAATTATCAAAATGCCGAATAGCGGTAAAAATGCTGCCGACTTTGGAATTACTTTTTGGGCAGGCATGTTAATGGCTCAATTACCGCCTCAAACACATTTTGATATCGTATCTAATGATACAGATTTGGATCATGTTGTAAGTTTACTAATCAGTCAACAACGTAGTGCGCAGAGGATCGGTACAAAAAAAGAATATCCTGCAATAGTTACAGTGGCAAAAGAGACTGAAACGGAGATTCAAGACTATTTGCAAAAATATTGTGAACATCTAAAGAATCATAGCAAGCCGGCAAAAAAAGAAACCTTGCTTAATAGCATTAAAAACAAATTTAAGGTTAATAGAATCGATCCTGAAGAATTATTTGATGAGTTGATAAAGCAAGGCATTATCAATGTCAAAGATAACAAGATTACCTACAACCCTCAGAAAATAACTAAATTTGCAGAGCAATATAATAAGGATAAGCCAGCATAACCCGGTATTTTGCGGCCACCCTGTTTTGGCCATGATACCCCCTGTCCAAAAATGCTTAACTGCAAGCGCTAAAGTTTAGTGTAAAGAAAGTATCGGTTATGTGTTTCGGACGACTTATAAACTCAGCTTCCGCAGTTCGGTATAACAAACCTGATTCAGACTTACAGCCTTTATTGACAACAGACAAATGAGCTGATACTTTTCGATATTATCACTCAACATAGGTAGAGTGCGTGTTTGGTTTTTTGAGGTATGTGTGGGTAATAATACTCGGTATTTAAATGAACGGTCGTTGCAGTTATTAAAAACGCTCGTTGAACGCTATATCAGCGATGGACAGCCGGTTGGCTCCCGAGTGTTATCAAAAAACTCAAAACTAAATCTGAGCCCTGCAACCATTCGTAATGTCATGGCGGATCTGGAAGATTTGGGACTGATACATTCCCCGCATACGTCAGCGGGGCGCGTACCCACAGTCAGCGGTTATCGCCTGTTTGTTGACAGCCTATTAACGGTTAAACCGCTGGACGCTAAAGATTTAACACGCCTGCATCAGGGCTTGTCGGAGAGAGATGATTCCGGCAAGGTAATCGGTATTGCGTCGCGATTGCTTGCAGAATTAACACGGATGGCCGGCGTGGTAACACTGCCCAAAAGAGAAATTGTTTTTTTGCGTCATATCGAATTTTTGCCTTTATCGCACAAACGCGTGCTGGTTATTTTTGTCACCAATGAACAGGAAGTTCATAACAAAGTCATTCATACGGACAAAATTTTTAGTGCGTCGGAATTACAACAGGCTGGCACGTATCTCAATTCAATCTATTGCGGCCGCAGTCTGGCTGCTGTTCGTGAAGCCGTTTTGAAAGAGTTGCAAGACGATCAGGAACGCATGAATCAGGCTATGCTGGATGCGATAAAAATGGCGCGATTGACTTTTGAATCAGATAATGAAAAAGACGATTATGTGTTGGCTGGAGAAACCAATTTAATGGGTTTTTCGGAGTTATCAGACAGGGATCATCTGAAAAAACTGTTTGATGCCTTCAGTCAAAAGCAGGATGTAATTCATCTTCTGGATCAAGCGATGAAGGCTGAGGGCGTGCAGATTTTTATCGGCGAAGAATCCGGTTACCAGGCATTTGACCACTGCAGCCTGGTCACATCCTCCTATTCTGTCAATGATGAAGTGGTCGGCGTGCTGGGTGTTATAGGGCCGACACGCATGGCTTATGAGAAAATCATCCCGTTTGTCGATGTCACGGCAAAATTATTAAGTGCGGCCTTGAATCCAAAATCCACATCCCCATTGTAACCAGGTAGGCAAAAGCCTTTTTACAAAATAAATATTTACCATGAAAGACACGAAGATCATGAAGAAGCATAATACCTTGTGTACTTCCTGGTGAGTAAAGAGTTACTCAAACGGCATAACTAACTACTATTGGAGCTATATATAATGAGTAAAGATCAGGAAGCGCCTGAGTCCCAAATTGACGCTGAAAACGAAATGGAGAACCAAGAGCCTCAGCATACTGAAGTAGGCGAACATGAATATACGATAGATGAGCTAAAAAAGGAATTAGCTGAAGCTAAACAAAAAGCCCATGAAAACTGGGATAAAGTAGTTCGCATGCAGGCAGAAATGGAAAACCTGAAAAAAAGAACGCGAAAAGATCTTGAAGATGCACATAAATTTGCTTTGGCGAGTTTTGCCAAAGAACTGCTGTCAGTGTTGGACAGCCTGATACTGGGTTTGCAAGCGGCAACAGGCGATAGTGAGGATGTGCAGAAGTTTCGTGTTGGCAGCGAAATGACTATTAAACAGTTTGAATCAGTGTTTACAAAATTTAATATCGTCCCAATTGATCCTATCGGTCAGCCTTTTAATCCTGAACAGCATCAGGCAATGATCATGCAGGAGGTGGAAGGTGCAGAACCCAATACCGTGGTTAATGTGTTTCAAAAAGGTTATATGCTGAATGGCCGCTTGCTGCGTCCTGCTATGGTTGTTGTAGCAAAAGCAGCAGAAAAACCGTCAGAAATTGACGAGCAGGCTTGAACACAATAAAACAGCCCCCATATCGGCAATAACTTTTACATTTTTTATATAATTCAAGTCTGGAGCATTCGATGGCTAAAATAATTGGGATTGATTTAGGAACTACCAACTCGTGCGTTGCCGTATTGGAAAACGGCGTAGCGAAAGTGATTGAAAACAGTGAAGGCGCTCGTACTACGCCTTCAATTATTGCTTTTACCAGCGATGATGAGGTATTGGTGGGACAGTCGGCAAAACGCCAGGCTGTTACCAATCCCAAAAACACGCTATTTGCGATCAAACGCTTGATTGGTCGCCGTTTTAAAGATGATGTCGTGCAAAAAGACATCAAAATGGTGCCTTACAAAATCATCGAAGCAGAAAACGGTGATGCCTGGGTTGAAGTGCATGGCAAAAAAATGGCCGCACCTGAAATTTCAGCTCGCGTTTTGATGAAACTAAAAAAAGACGCTGAAGCCTATCTGGGCGAAACCGTTACTGAAGCCGTTATTACCGTACCGGCTTATTTTAATGATTCGCAACGCCAGGCCACTAAAGATGCAGGCCGCATTGCAGGTTTGGAAGTTAAACGTATTATTAACGAGCCGACTGCATCTGCGCTGGCATTCGGTATGGATAAGCCTAAAGGCGATACCAAAATTGCAGTATATGACCTGGGCGGTGGCACCTTTGATATTTCAATTATTGAAATTGCCGAGATAGAAGGCGAACATCAATTTGAAGTTTTATCTACTAACGGTGATACTTTTCTGGGTGGTGAAGATTTTGACTCACGTATCATTGAATATCTGGCAGCCGAATTCAAAAAAGAAAGTGGCGTAGATGTCCATAATGATCCATTGGCATTGCAACGTTTGAAAGAAGCGGCAGAAAAAGCCAAGATTGAATTGTCTTCGAGCCAGCAAACCGATGTTAATCTGCCTTACATTACTGCGGATGCCACAGGCCCCAAGCATTTGAATGTTAAATTGACTCGCGCCAAACTGGAATCTTTGGTTGAAGAATTGATTAATCGCACTAAAGGCCCTTGTGAAATAGCGCTTAAAGACGCTGGCTTATCGGCAAAAGATATTAATGACGTGATTCTGGTGGGCGGTCAAACGCGTATGCCGAAAGTCCAGGAAATGGTAAAAAACATTTTTGGCAAAGAACCGCGTAAAGACGTAAATCCGGACGAAGCGGTAGCTTTAGGCGCGGCGATCCAAGCCGGCGTTTTGGGTGGTGAAGTTAAAGACGTGTTGTTGCTGGACGTTATACCATTGTCTCTTGGCATTGAAACAATGGGCGGCGTCATGACCAAACTGATTGAGAAAAACACCACGATACCAACCAATGCTTCGCAAGTGTTCTCAACAGCTGATGATAACCAGACTGCTGTAACCATTCATGTCTTGCAAGGCGAGCGTGAAAAAGCATCAGCTAATAAATCGCTGGGGCGTTTTGATCTGGCGGACATCCCGCCAGCGCCACGCGGAATACCACAAATTGAAGTGTCTTTTGATATTGACGCGAACGGTATTTTGAACGTATCTGCCAAAGACAAGGCAACTGGTAAAAAGCAATCCATTGTGATTAAAGCCTCCAGCGGTTTGTCAGATGAAGAAGTACAACGCATGATTAAAGATGCCGAAGCGCATGCCGATGAAGACCGCAAGCTGACTGAATTGGTCCATGCCCGCAACCATGCCGATGGCATGATACATGCGACTGAGAAATCATTGAAAGAATTGGGTGACCAGGTCGGGGCGGATGAAAAATCCAGCATTGAACAGGCGATTAATGCGTTAAAAGAAGCGGTTAAAGGCGACGATAAAGAAGAGATTGAAGCCAAAACCAATGCTCTAACCGAGTTATCAGGTAAACTTGCTGAACGTGTTTATGCACAAAAATCGGCGTCTGAAGAAGGTGAAACACATGCTGGTGGCGGTTCACATGAACATCATGCAAAGCCTGACGATGATGTAGTCGATGCTGAATTTGAGGAAATCAAAAAAGACTAAATTAAATCGGCTACACTAATTTTTCTTGATTTTTGAGCTCGCAGGGTTGAAGTGATAGCGCAAACCCGGCATTTTTGGATAATTGCCGGGTTTCACGTTGTTCAACTCAGCTTACGAAGTTGCATGAATTACCCAAGGAAGAAGCCTTAAACCATGCAGAGTGCATTTTATGCACCATTTAATCGTCGATACTTTGTAATGATGGATGAATGGTGGTGGCCAGCGAAGCTCTAGTTTCGTATAAAAAGAAGCCATGCAGGGCAACCATTACGTACCTTTTGTCTAAATCCAAAAACAGAAAAAGAATAGCGAGTTCAAGCCATGCCAAAACAGTATATTACCGATACCAATGGACAAAAAATATCCGTCATATTATCCATGGATGAATACCTTGAATTGATGGAAGATTTAGAGGACTTGGCGGCAGTTGCTGAATTGAGAAACGAAGAAACAATCCCTTGGGAGCAGGTAAAAAAAGAATTGATTGATAATGACCTGCTATAGAATCGAGCTAAAAAATCATTAACCCGCTTGCCCAAACAGGTTGTTAAAAAATTAACCCGGGTAATAGAAGAATTAGCAGATAACCCACATCCTGCAGGGCATAAAAAACTAATCGGTTCAGATCATACCTACCGAATTAGATGCGGCGATTATCGTATTGTCTATTCTGTTTTTGATGATTGTTTGATTATTCATATTGTAAAAATAGGTCACCGAAAGGACGTTTATAAATAGAGTTTAAAGGGTAGTTTCCCTGCACCAATCCTGGTAAAAAGAGATAAGCATTTGATAATAAAGAGAGCAAACTTATGGAAGTTTTAGCAGATTACAACAAAGACTTTTATGCCTGGCTCATGAAAAATGCTGATTTGCTTCGTCAACATAAGTTTAATTTTGAGCAGTTGATAAAGAAAGATTATTTACCCGAGGATCAAAACAATATCTGAGTTTGAGTCTTGCAGAGGCATTTCATATGCTAATCTTGCTAGTAATGGACGGCGGTACGTACAAAGTACCCTACGCTAACCCTAACCAAAAAGCTATTCCGCGCCTTCATTATGTGCGGCTTTTAATAACCTCGCAGCAATGCTTTATCTCCTGAGCAACAATCAGGAGTGGATTGAAACATGGCAACAAAAGAAGATTTTTACAAGCTGCTCAACGTTGATAGAAACGCCAGCGACGCAGAAATTAAGAAAAGCTATCGCAGTTTGGCGATGAAATATCACCCTGATAGAAACGCTGACAAGGCAGAAGCAGCCGAAGCCAAATTTAAACAGATTAAAGAAGCTTACGAGATTTTATCAGACCCTAAAAAGCGCTCCGCTTATGATCAATTCGGTCATGCAGGCGTTGACCAGTCTATGGGCGGACGTCCCGGCGGCTTTGGCGGCGAAGGTTTCAGTGATATTTTCGGCGATGTGTTCGGTGATATTTTCGGTGGTGGAGCCAGGCAGCGCAGCAGTGTTCAGCGTGGTTCGGATTTACGTTATAACCTGGAATTAACGCTGGAAGAAGCCGTTGCCGGCACGGAGACCAAAATCCGTATTCCGGTAATGGTTAACTGTAGCGAATGCAAGGGTTCAGGAGCCAGAAAAGGTTCAAGTCCTGTTATATGTTCAACCTGTCATGGTCATGGTCAAGTCAGGATGCAACAAGGCTTTTTCTCTGTGCAACAAACCTGTCCCACCTGTCGCGGAACCGGCAAACAAATTAAAGACCCTTGCGGCGTCTGTCATGGTCAAGGGCGTGTTCAGGAAACCAAAACCTTGTCCGCGAAAATCCCTGCCGGTGTCGATACCGGTGACCGCATACGCCTGGCTGGAGAAGGCGAGGCTGGGGAACGTGGCGGCCCATCGGGTGACCTTTATATCGAGATTCGGGTTAAAGAGCATGCCATTTTTACGCGTGACGGCGCCAATTTATATTGCGAAGTACCCATCAGTTTTGTTACGGCCTGTCTGGGCGATGAGATAGAAGTGCCCACTTTGAATGGCAAAGTGAAACTGACTATACCGGCCGAAACCCAAACCGGAAAAACGTTCAGATTGCGCGGCAAAGGCATTAAACCGGTCAGAGGCGGCGCAGTGGGTGATTTGCTGTGTAAAGTAACTATAGAAACCCCGGTGCAACTGACCAAGGAACAAAAAGCCCTGGTGCAAAAACTCGGTGAATCCTTATCCGGCAGCGGCAAACACCACAGTCCTCAAGAGCACTCCTGGACTGATGGCGTAAAAAACTTTTTTGACAAACTAACTGGATAAGTGATGCTGCGTATTGCTGTAGTCGGGGCATCCGGACGCATGGGACTATGTTTGATCAGAGCGGCGGCGCTGACTGATAAAACCGCATTAACCGTTGCAGTCTCACGACCTGGTAGTGACGCAGTCGGTAAAGATGCCGGCGACCTTGCCGGCATTGGCGCGTTGGGCATTAATGTGGTGGATAATTTATCGGCGGTTATCGACCAATTTGATGTACTGATTGATTTTACCCGCCCCGATGCATCAATGGCTGTTATCGAATTATGCCGGGAAGCGAACAAAAAAATAGTCATTGGCACAACCGGTTACAGTGAAACACAAAAAGCGGTGATTAACGATGCCGCTAAAGACGTGGCAATTGTGCTTGCGCCCAATATGAGCGTAGGCGTAAATTTGTCGCTCAAATTACTGGAAATGACCGCAAGGGTCATGGGCGACTATACCGACATTGAAATAATTGAAGCCCATCATCGACACAAAGTTGACGCACCTTCAGGCACGGCATTACGCATGGGCGAAGTGATTGCAGATATGTTGGGACGTGACTTGAAAAACTGCGCGGTATATGGCAGAGAAGGCAATACCGGCGAGCGGGACCGAAAAACCATCGGTTTTTCAACGATTCGAGCAGGCGATATTGTCGGCGAACATACCGTAATGTTTGCCGATGACGGTGAACGCGTGGAAATTACCCATAAAGCCACCAGCCGTATGACCTTTGCCAATGGTGCGGTCAGGGCGGCGCATTGGTTGAAGGATAAGCCAAACGGACTCTATGATATGCAGGATGTTTTGGGGCTTTCATAACGTTGGTAAGAATGGACGGTGCGATTATAGTTTTATCAATGGTCTGTATGATATTATTTAATCCATAAATCTAAAGAAAGGGACAAGAAGATGACCGATAATATAGACAACCTTGTGCTGGAGCAGCTACGCGCTATCAGAGCTGATATAGCATCCGTAAAAGAGGATACGCGGGAAATTAAATCACGGTTAATAATCGTGGAAAGTGGTATTGCCAGTCTGCGAAGAGATGGTGGTGATTTCGCGGCCAGTATTGCAGATCAACATCTGCGGTATGACCGGCTGAATGATCGTATAGACCGTATTGAAAAACGTTTAGAACTGACCTAATAATATCTGATCTTGATTAAATTTAAGGTATAAATCCCGAAACCTGTAAAGCAGCGGATTCGCTCAGTCAGGCAATCCGCTAATATCTATGTGCTGTGACGGTTTGCTAGGCAAAACTGACTTACGGTTTTATAATGGGTTTTGTGCGATTTCGTCCCCTTATTAAGCAGCATCAATGCCTTACGGGATTAGCAATATGAGTCACCTCCCTCTTTTCAAAGCACAAAGAAAATGTCCCTCTTTGGGCCGTTTGGTGGGCCGCTCTCCTGTCATGCAGCAGGTGTATCAGAAGATCGAGTGTCTTGCCCGGACCGATACGACGGTGCTTATTTACGGTGAAACAGGTACCGGCAAGGAACTGGCTGCCGAAGCGATCCACAAATCGAGTTCACGGAGGGCTGCTCCGCTCGTGCAGGTGAATTGCTCCGCCTTCTGTGAACATCTGTTGGAAAGCGAGCTTTTCGGCCATGTCAAGGGCGCCTTTACGGGTGCAATCAAGGATCGGCTAGGGCGCTTTGAGGCAGCGCAGGGCGGTACCCTTTTCCTGGATGAAATCGGCGATATTTCCCCGGCGATCCAGATGCGTTTGCTCCGGGTGCTGGAACAAAAGTGCCTCGAGCAAGTGGGCTGCAACATAACGCACCCACTAGACATACGGGTCATTACGGCCACCAACAAAAACCTTGCGCCCGAAGTTGCATCGGGCCGTTTTCGCGCCGATCTTTTCTATCGCCTCAATACCGTAACATTAACTCTACCGCCGCTGCGGGAGCGCCGCGACGACATCCCTGCACTGGTCGAGCATTTCATTCAACTCTTCAACCAACGCTTTTCTAATAAGATCAAAGGCATTACCTCCGAAGCGATGGAAGAATTGACCGGCCGTCCTTGGCCAGGCAATGTGCGAGAGCTGAAAAACGCGATCGAACATGCCTTCGTTTATTGTCCGGGCGACGTCATCGATATGAACGATCTGGGGCCATTTGAAATCGCCTTGCCCCGGCCGCTTTACGAGGAAAAGAGAAAAGGCGACAGAAGATCGCCATCACCTTTTTCAAATCCCGCCGTAATCCCCCCGCCCCCAATCCAAGTCGCCAACCCGGACGCCGAGACCTTGTGTAAAGCTCTGGAGCAGCATCACTGGCATCTTGAGCGTACTGCCGCCGCCCTGGGTATGCACCGCACGACGCTGTGGCGGCAGATGCAAAGCCTCGGGCTAAGTAAACACAACTGAGCCGAATACTGCGAAACGTTGCAACTGCAACCAAAACTTGCAACATTCTGTTGCAAGAAAGGAGTTAACGTGTTTGCTGCTTTAAGCCAGGCATTGATTTTACTGGGAATATAACATTGGCATTTATAGTGCTTACTATTATAGAGTGTTCTTCATAAACTAATGAACGGAGAACGCAGATGAAATATTTTCCGAGACTGGTTAGTCGATCGGTGATGAGAAAGGAGGTACTGTCTTTGATTACATGGGTTTCAGATTAACGGTGTAAAACGTATCCTTTCATATCTTCATTTCTCACAGGAGAGACTATTAGTTTCGAGGTTCTTCTGTGAGAGCGTTTAAATTAACAGGAGAAAGCAATGAACAAGCAAATTCGTTTCATCCCGGCATTAGCCCTTGCTATCGCTATGCTGTCAATTCCTACCCTGGCGACTGCGGAGGTAGACATAGATAGCATCGATGTGGTAGCTGCCAGCCTTGTCTTCGAGGGTGTGGGTGCAAATGTGATAGTCGATTTCACTTGCTCCCCTGCTGATGGTGCGGACGCCCAAGTGGGTCTAAATCTGACACTCACTCAACGCTCCGGGGGGGATTGGGTTGCCTTTGGACAAAATTCACTCACAACTAAAATTAACTGCACAGACATCAATACAGATGACGGTCGCCATACCCAGAGATTGGAAGTTGTTGTAACCAGCCAGCTTAGAACATTCAGAGGGGGTTCGGCCGTCGTGCAATCTTCAGCTAGCTTGGTCAACTTCAATACTATTCCTCCGAATCCTCCTATATCAGAATTCATCCCAGGCGGTACGAAAGAGATCCAGATTAATAAAAAATAAGGACAACTGCGGGGAGGAGGTGATAGCGATATCGCCTCCTTACCCAACTGCTTGGATAATAGCTTGTTAGTTTATGCGGTTGCAGTCATAGTTCTTCGTAGTCTTCCTTTGCTCCACACCTGGATACGAAGAATAGTAATTCTATTTTTTTTGGAGGCCACCATAAGAAAAGGCTTCTTTATCTCTTCTATCCCTAAAGCTGCGTTATACTTCTTCGCAGCGACACTGATCTACCTCTTGGGGTTTCAGAGCACTCAGACTGGTAACGGCAACTCGCTTGACAGTCAGCTCATTACAGCGCTTGCGAGCCACGGATTCACAGGCACCATCGAGACGAATTTCAAGCAGAAGCTCGGGCGCCCGATCGATAAGAAGCGCGCCAATCTTGGTCGGCTGCTTTGGTTTGATATCATTGGCGGCCTGAACGACGACAACACTTGCGGTGGTTGTCACTCGCCTACGAACGGCTTCGGTGACACTCAGCCAATTGCCATCGGTATTGACAACAACCTCGTCGTTGGCCCGAAACGGACGGGGCCGCGCAATCAACGTCGCACACCGCTCGCTGTTAACACGCCGTTGTATCCCACGCTAATGTGGAATTCGCGGTTTGCTGCGTTGTCGGGCGATCCATTTGACAATAGCGCCGGATTCAAATTCCCGCCTCCCGAGGGACTTTCGTTGTCCTACCAGCCACACCTGCTGGTCGCGCAGGCCTTCATCCCGCCTACGGAGCGTGTCGAGGTCGCCGGATTCAGCTTTCCGGGCGGCAACGATGACATCCGAAACGAGGTGCTGCACCGCCTGAACGGGATCAGCGAGTATAGGAAATTATTCGGTCAGGTGTTTCCGGAGGCCGCGAACGGAGCCCCCATCAACTTTGATCACTTCGGCAAGGCAATCGCCGAGTTCGAGTTCACCCTGGTTTTCGCCAACGCACCCCTCGACCGCTTTGCTCGTGGCCAGCGTAATGCGTTGACGGAGAGCCAGAAGAAGGGCGCGTTGCTCTTTTTTGGAAAAGCAGGGTGTGTGCAATGTCATAAAGTAGCGGGACAGTCCAACGAGATGTTTAGCGACTTCAGGCAGCATGTGATCGGAGTTCCGCAGGTCGTTCCTTCGTTTGGAAACGTGGTATTCGATGGACCGGGCGCTGACGAGGATTTTGGCCTTGAGCAGATCACTGGGGTCCCCGCAGATCGCTACATGTTTCGGACAGCACCGCTACGCAACGCTGCGGTTATGCCGGCTTTCATGCACAATGGCGCATTCGTCCATCTTGAGGATGCCATCCGTCACCATTTGGACCCCTATACTTCTGCGCGCAATTATTTTCCGAGCGGACTCCCGGTGGATATGCAGGGGCAGCCTGGCCCGATCGAACCTGTGCTCGCTAGGCTTGATCCACTGCTACAGACTCCGATCGTGCTCTCCGACGAGGAGTTCTCTGATCTTGTCGATTTCGTGAAATACGGTCTGCTTGACCCGCGTATCCTGCCTGAACGCCTGAAGACGCTCATTCCGAAGCGAGTGCCGAGCGGCAGCCGGACGCTCAACTTCGAGTTCGAGAAAGCGCACTAGATCGCTATCATCGCCCAACTATTCGTTCCAGCGGACGCACGACAAAGCACCGCGTACCGCTGGATTCAGGACATCCGTACGGCGAATAAATTGTAGGGCGGATTCGCGCTAGCAATCCGCCAGCATCGGAGCCAACCATCCCGACCCTCGCCCGGACTTTTCCAGGCGAGGGTTTTTTATTTCGGACTGGTTAATTTCTGTGCCCGATTGGGTGCTATTTTGGGCATGGCGGTTTGCTGGCGCGAAACCCTACGCTACTCATCGAAGTTATAATGTGCGCGTTCCTTAGCAGTGACTCAGAAAACAAATTTGGCAAACAATCAATGAGTCTATAGAATCCATATAACTACTTACTTCCCCTTTTCCAGATGGGGAAGTGTATACTTACGACTAGGAAATCAATGGGGGACAGACTTCATTGATTTTGATAATTCACAAATCAATGGAGTTAAACCCAAATGCTACAAATTAATGAACAAACCGAATCTGAACTGCTTACCATGGCGCATTCAGCGGGTAAATCAGCTAATGAATTTATTGCCATGCTGTTAGAAATTTACCAAGAAGAGCTTGATGTTCGTGAAGCTGAACAAGTCTTAAATGAAGAAGGTGGCATAGGTTTAAATGATTTAAAGGCGAAATATGGCTTATGAAATCATCATTAAACCATCGGCTGAAAAGGCGTTTGGCAAATTGCCAAAAGCTTTGCAAGGTAAAATACTTGAAGCCTTAGAGCAGTTATGTGTTAATCCACGCCCTTCTGGGGTAAAAAAGCTTAAATCCACTTTTAATTTTTACCGCATTCGAGTCGGCGAATATCGCGTTATTTACAGTATTAATGATACTGTTCTAATTGTTGCGGTCGTCAAGATTGCATACCGTAAAGACGTGTACCGATAACTTATAACCCCTAAGACAGATTCGCGCTAGCAGTCCGCCAACATCGGAGCCAACCAAACCGACCCTCGCCCGGACTTTTCCAGGCGAGGGTTTTTTATTTCGGACTGGTTAATTTCTTCTTCCCGAGTGGGTGCTATTTTGGGCATGGTGGTTTGCTGGCGCGAAACCCTACAAAAGCGAAGACGGACGCGATGGGTTGCATCTTTTCGCAACCCAACACATTTGGCGCGGCAAATGTTGGGTTGGAACAGGATTTTAACCCAACCTATTACGGGTTCTATTTGCTGGGTGAATGAACGTTTGATGTTTCGCCATCGAATGGAATAATCGGCATCATCGGTTGGCAATGTCCATAATGCGTGGATGTGATCCGGCAAAATGACCATTGCATCGATCTGAAATGGTCTGGGTACCTTCTCGGCACGGATCTCTTCGCGCAAAATGGTCATCGCTTCCCCACTGCCCAATAATGATAATCGGCAGAACATAACCACGGTGAAAAAATGGTGGCGCCTGCTGTGTAATCTCGACGATATTGCATGGTATACAGACGGCATGTTGGTGGTGTTTCACGGCTCTCGCCGGTTGGCATAGTACGATGCCCAAGCCCAGGAGAAGAAAGAAGATTGCAAGGACATCGCGGAAATTCGCTTCGCGTCGGCTGCGCCGGGAAACGGCGCATGAAAAAGTGGACAATCCATTTGCTACAAAACCGGACATTTCTATTTGTTGCTAACACTTAACATTGGTGGGAGTGTTGCATTGCGTGGTGTGCAGGGTGGAATTAATTCACCTCTACAAATGACCGAGTTATTTCATGCACGTTCCTTTACACCTCATCTTTATCACTAAATCAGATATATATATCAGAACATATCATTAAATGTTCTACAGTTTCGCTGCTATAGTGTAGCCATCTTAAAACATACTGAACGTAAACAACACGTTTCATTCTCAGCTGAAAGTATGACAGGAGTACTTTGATGATGCTTGATACAAAAAAACACAGTAAAGAACAGCAGGCGCCTAACGTCGCAAATCAGATTGCCGCTGCTTTGCAAGGGATTCGCTTTGGATCGGTTGAAATCATCATCCACGAAGGCAAGGTTGTTCAAATTGAACGTAAGGAGAAACTGCGTTTTGATGCCAAATCAGCCCCTGATAAATAAACAACATTAAATTTTACCGAAAAAATACGGCGAAAAAAATATTATCAAACAGTGATTGCAAACTGACAGGACCACCTGAAGTTACTGTAACCAACAGAGATTTTTAAAACAAGGTGAACACATGAAACGTGATTTTGTTAATGCCAAGTCGGTAGCCGCCGTTCTGAGCTTGTTGCTGGCGTTGCCGGGCCTGGCAAACGCCGAAGATTATTTCCGCAAAACCAAAGGGTATCGCGTCGAACCGGACACCGATCCGCCGTCTTATGTGCGAAATTTGAGCAAAACCCAATTCGAACAGTTTCGCGACATCGATTGGCTGAATGTTGGCCTGGATTTTCGCACTCGCTACGAATATCGCGAAAACGATTACCGGTTTTGGACCGACACGTCTTCGGGCCGCGCAGTAAGAAAATTCCGTCCCGACCCGGACAATCTATGGTTGCTGAGAACACGAGCCTATCTTGGTGTGGTGGACATTCTCGATCCTTTCCGTTTTGCAGTCGAATATGAAAGCGCCAGCAGTGAAAACGGCCTCTATGAAAGATCCGATTCCGATGTTAACGAACATGAACTGATTCAGGCTTACGGTGAGCTGTATTTCAAAAACGCGCTGGGCTTCAACCGGCCGTTAAGTATTCGCGCAGGCCGCATGGCTTTCGAAGTGCTGGATCGGCGCTTACTGGCCAATAACCAGTTCCGTAACACCACCAACAATTTCTTCGGCTACCGTGTTCGTTTTGGTAAACAGCAAAACGACTGGGATTTGGATACCTTCGCGTTGCAGCCGATAGAACGCTTGAAATACCAGTGGGACAGGAACGACGAAGATACCTGGTTTTATGGCGGCGTGCTGAGTATCCGCCGCTGGTCGGATATTATCACAATCCAGCCATACTTCTTTGGCCGCAAAGTCGACGGTGATCCAACCAATTCCGTTGCCGCTAATCGCAAGGCCGATATGGACATTTATGCGCCGGGCCTCAGGGTTTACGGGTTTATTCCTGGCAGCGGATTCGATTTCGATGCCGACATCAACAAACAGTTCGGCCGGTTTGGTTCACTGTCAGGTACCCGGCAGACCAAGCAGCAGCATGATGCCCTGGCGTACGCGATAGAGCTCGGCTATACCTTCGACCATGAGTGGAAGCCCAGAGCCAGTTTATTTTTCGGCTACGGTACCGGCGACAAAAACCCTGCAGATAACAACAACCAACGCTTCGATGCTTTTTACGGCTTCAACCAGCCGTGGTCCCGCAACGATTATTTTTCCTGGGATAACATCATCACGCCAAAAGCCAGAATTGAGTTTACCCCATACAAGGATGTCCGCATCGATGCCGGTTTTAACACTTATTGGCTGGAAAGCGATACCGGCGCCTGGAGCCGCGCCAATTTACAAGATCGGACTGGTAAGAGCGGAAGCTACCTGGGTCAGGAATGGGACATCCGTATGCGCCATAAACTTAACCCCTATGTCGATTGGAGTTTAAGCTACGCCCGTTTTAATCCTGGCGACTTTACCACGGCACAGGCAAGACCTGTTAATGGTCCCTTCACCTCTGAGGCCACCAACTTCTTCTTCTTCGAAGTTTCGCTGAATGCATTTGGTGACGGTAAGCCCACATACTGGTAATCCGGTACAAAGGTAGCGGTAAGAATTGCTGAAATGATAACTCCACTTGCATCGGCAAGGGAGGATGAGGCAAATCCATTTAATCGATGAAGGCCTTTCGTGCTGTCTGCCATGGGTTTTCTGAATAGAAATATATCTAATTTAGAGATATATGAATCTAAATATATCGTTTTTATGTGCTAATTAATTTGTTTACGATATTTGTCGTATAACTTGGATATGACAATTAATAAAAGATGCGTCAAAACAAATACAACACTTTCCATTAAGGAGAAGCTATGAAATTTACCAAATCATTAAAACACCTATTCCTCACCCTAGCCTTACTGCTGAGCGGTATGGCTTTGGCGGGCAGAGGGATTCTCAATGTTTCCTATGATCCAACCCGGGAACTGTATCAGGACTTCAACAAGGAGTTTATTAAATACTGGAAAGACAAAACCGGAGAAGATGTCGAAATACAGCAATCGCACGGCGGTGCCGGCAAGCAGACACGAGCGGTTATCGACGGTTTGGAAGCAGATGTTGTGACCCTGGCTATGTCATACGACATCGATCAAATTTCTCAACGGGCCGGGTTGCTACCAAAAGACTGGCAGAGTCATTTTCCTAACAGCAGCTTGCCTTACACCTCCACTATTGTATTTTTAGTGCGTCAAGGCAATCCCAAAGGCATTAAAGACTGGGACGATCTGGCGAAAGAAGGCGTATCGGTCATTACCCCCAATCCCAAAACTTCGGGTGGCGCACGCTACAACTATCTGGCCGCCTGGGCGTTTGGAGAACAAAAATTCGGCAGCAAGGATGCCGCCAAGGATTTTGTCAAGAAAGTGTACAAAAATGTGCCGGTACTTGACTCCGGCGCACGCGGATCCACTACGACTTTCATCCAGCGCGGTATCGGCGATGTGCTGCTCGCATGGGAAAATGAAGCATTTCTGGCGCTTAAAGAACAGGGGGCCGGAAAATACGAGATTGTCGTGCCGCCGGTCAGCATTTTAGCGGAAACGCCGGTGGCCGTCGTCGAAAAAATCGTCAAAAAGAATGGCACTCAGGATTTGGCGGAAGCTTATCTGCAATACCTGTATTCACCGGTCGGGCAAAAACTGGCGGCGAAACACTTTTACCGTCCTTACCAACCGGAACATGCCAATCCTGAAGATTTGAAACGTTTTCCCAAATTAGAGTTATTTACTGTCAAGGACAAATTTGGCGGCTGGGCGCAAGCGCAAAAAGAGCATTTCGATGACGGCGGCACCTTCGATCAAATCTACGCGCCTTAAAATAGCGTCGGATGGGTTAACGGCTTTTTCGTTAACCCAACATCCGGCACCCAACTTACACGAAAGATTACTGACATGCCACAAAGTAACATTATGCCGGGATTTCGCCCGGCCATTGGCCTTACCCTGGTCTATCTGGCCTTTATTGTGCTGATTCCACTCAGTGCGATGCTGCTGAAATCTATGCAGCTAAACCTCGACGAGTACTGGGCGATTCTGACCAATCACCGTGTACAAGCTTCATTCCGCGTCAGCTTTGTGTCGGCTCTGATTGCCGCCGCCGTGGCGGCCCTGTTCGGCTTTATTATCGCCTGGTCGCTGGTGCGCTATACGTTTCCCGGCAAACGTCTATTCGACGCGCTGATTGATCTGCCGTTTGCATTGCCGACCGCAGTTGCCGGTATCGTGCTGGCAACAATCTACGAACCCCAAGGCTGGATCGGCAAGCTGTTGATTGATAACTTCGGAATACAAGTTGCCTACAAACCATTGGGTATTGTCGTCGCTTTGATCTTTATTGGTTTGCCATTTGTCGTGCGAACCATCGAGCCGGTGCTGCAGGAACTGGATACGGCGATAGAAGAAGCCGCTGCCAGTCTCGGCGCCACCCGTCTGCAAGCGTTTATCAAAGTCATTCTGCCCAATATCCTGCCCGCTACAATTACCGGCTTCGCGCTGGCTTTTGCCCGCGGCGTCGGCGAGTACGGTTCGGTGATTTTTATTGCCGGCAATATGCCTTATATCTCGGAAATCGTGCCGCTTTTGATTATCACCAAACTGGAACAATACGAATACGCCGGGGCAACCGCCATTGGCATGACCATGCTGATCCTGTCGTTTCTGCTGCTGTTATTGATTAATGGGCTGCAATGGTGGGTACGCCACCGTACCGGACAATTGTAAAGAGGTTTGTAATGAATGCCATTTCTGCTACACCTTATATTTCTTCAAATAAACTCACGCTGTCGGATCCGGATTGGGTTCGATACGCATCGATTGGAATCACCCTGGGCATTATCGGTTTGTTTCTGGTTTTTCCGCTGGCGATTGTGCTGATTGAAGCTTTTGCCAAAGGTTGGTCGGCCTACAGTGCCAGCCTGACTAATCCCGACGCGCTGTCATCGATGAGACTGACGCTGCTGGTTGCCTTGGTCACGGTACCCCTGACTACCGTGTTTGGTGTTTCCGCGGCCTGGGCGATAGCCCGCTTTGAATTTCGCGGCAAAAGCCTGCTGATTACGCTGATCGACCTGCCGTTTTCGGTGTCGCCGGTGATTGCAGGTCTTATTTATGTACTGATTTTTGGCGCCCAGGGCTGGCTCGGGCTCTGGCTCTCCGAACATGACATCAAGATCATTTTTGCAGTACCGGGGATTATTCTGGCTACATTGTTTGTGACCTTCCCGTTTGTTGCCCGCGAACTGATTCCGCTGATGCAGGAAATCGGTCATGAAGAAGAGGAAGCGGCTTTATCGCTGGGTGCCAGTGGCTGGCAAACCTTTTTCAAAGTCACTTTGCCCAATATCAAATGGGCACTGCTGACCGGCGTGCTGTTGTGCAATGCCAGAGCAATGGGCGAATTCGGCGCAGTCTCGGTGGTGTCTGGCCACATTCGCGGGCTCACCAACACGCTGCCGCTGCACGTCGAAGTCAGTTACAACGAATACAATTTCGTCGGCGCCTTTGCCTGCGCTTCATTACTCGCCGCTTTGGCTATCGTGACGCTGGTGTTTAAAACCTTCCTTGAATGGAAGCAAAACCAAGATAAAAGGCTAAAGGCTAAAGGGTGACCTGGACAGAGAAGGTTTTCCTCTTTCGCCTTGTGCCATTCATCTTTCACCTGAATTTAATATATTTAGAGACATCCCATGAGTATTACAGTAAGCCATATCAATAAACATTTCGGCGCGTTTACCGCGCTCGACAATATCAGTCTGGAAATTCCCGAAGGTGAATTGGTCGCATTATTGGGCCCCTCCGGCTGCGGTAAAACCACCTTGCTGCGCATCATTGCCGGTCTCGAACAAGCCGATGACGGCGATGTCTTTTTAAAAGGCGACAAGGTCACCGACCAACCGGTTAAAAACCGCCATATCGGTTTTGTGTTTCAACATTATGCGTTATTTCGGCATATGACCGTATTTGATAACGTAGCTTTTGGTTTAAGAGTCAAGCCGCGTAAGGAAAGACCGAGTGAAGCCGAAATCGTTAAAAAAGTTCATGCCTTGCTGGAACTGGTGCAACTGGATTGGCTGCATGACCGTTTTCCTGACCAGCTTTCCGGCGGTCAACGTCAGCGTATCGCTCTGGCTCGTGCATTGGCAGTAGAACCCTCCGTATTATTATTGGATGAACCGTTTGGCGCTCTGGATGCCAGTGTGCGTAAGGATTTGCGGCACTGGATACGAAACTTGCATCATGAATTGAATGTCACCAGTATTTTTGTTACCCACGACCAGGAAGAAGCCATGGAAGTGGCCAGTCAGGTTGTCGTGCTTAATCATGGGCGTATCGAACAGCAAGGCTCACCCAGCGATATTTACGATCATCCAGCCAATGCTTTTGTCTCGCGTTTTATCGGACAGACCAATATTTTTGATCTGGACGAGCATGATACCGACTGGCTGCAAACAGCAGGATTACTAACTCCAAATCAGGAAGGTAAAATCGCGCATGTCCGCCCTCATGATATTGTCATTGAAAAAGCTAAACCCGAGAATAATTCGCCTGCAACCCTGAAGGACTGGCAACATCTGGGGGGGCTGATTCGTCTTGAGCTGGTCAAAAATGATGCCAATGGTTCAGCTGCACCCGTTATTGCAGAAATGCCCAATGACCAGTTTAATCAACTAAAATTGAACAGAGGCGACAAAGTTGACCTGAGGATACGCCAGGCGCACTGGTTTCATTAGCATGAATTTGAGTCAAATTGAATTACTTCGTGTGCTTCAGGAAACAAATTTAAATCTCTCCAAAGCAGCGGAAAAAATGCACATTGTGCAATCGGCGGTGAGCCGGCAATTGCAACTTTTTGAGTCCGAGTTAGGCTCGCCTTTATTTGAACGACAGGGTAAAAAACTGATCGGCATGACTACGTTGGGAATTCGTATTATGGAAGAGGTTGCAACCATTAACAGAGCCAAGACAAACATTCAAAACATAGCCGCCGATTATCTTGACAGTAATCAGGGTATTTTGCACCTTGCGACCACCCATACCCAGGCCAAGTATTTTTTACCTGCGCCTATTCAACGGTTCAGGAAAAAATATCCAGGAGTTAGTATCTACATGGTACAAGCGTCGCCGGAACAACTGATTGATCAGTTGCATACGGGTAAAGCCGATATTGCCATCTGCACCGAGAGAGTTGATGAAGTGGCTGATCTGGTTATTGAACAATGTTATGAATGGCATCATGCCCTGGTGTTGCCGCAGCAACATCCGCTAAGTGAGGGTGATATTACTCTTGAACGCTTGGCCACTTTTCCCATTCTTACCTATAGCTTCGGTTACACCGGGCGGTCAAATATTGAGAGTGCCTTTAAAAACACAGGACTGGAACTGGATATTATCCTGGCGGCCGCTGATACCGATGTGATAAAAACATATGTGCGACTGGGGATGGGTGTCGGCCTTGTCGCCGCTATGGCCTATGACCCGCTGGCAGATTGGGATTTGGTGGCAAGGGACTTATCTCATCTGATTCCCGGTTCAAGGACTAAAATAGCCTATTTAAAACATAATTATTTGCCTTTATACAGTCAGCATTTTATTGCTGAATTGCTGTTAGCCGCCAAAGAAATTAAATGTTGAGATTGATATCCCCTTTCGCCAGATCAGTTACTAATTTTTAACTCGTCCAAACAAAACTTTACCGGCTTACTTCTGGTGCATACCCTGCACAACTGCCAACAAATCCATACACATGATTACATAGCTAATTAAGGAATTTGCTTTCCTTCTTCGCCCATGGTCGGTTCATAGTTATAAGTTGATACATCTTGATAAATTCCGGTTAATTTGCGTTTGAATTCATCAGTAACCTGTCTGGAATCCTGCTTGCTTTTTACCACGCGCGGCGTGATCAGGACAACCAGTTCATTTTTAATTTTATCATATTTTGTACTTCCAAACAATGGCCCTATCAACGGCAGTTGATATAACCAGGGAATCCCATTTTTGTTCTCAGTGTTTTGTTCATCAATCAAGCCGCCTAACGCTATCGTTTCACCGTCCAGTACAGCCACGGAACTTTCAATCTCTTTTTTATCAATGGTCGGGGTTTGTTGTTGAGTTTGAGTAGAATCTTGAGTTGGTATATTCACTACGCTACTGACAATTTGCTTGATTTCCATAATAACCATACCGTTCGCATTAACCCTGGGCGTAACTTCCAGGGTGACGCCGGTATCCTTATATTGAATTGAATTGGATTGAGCAAAGCTGGGAGTCGCCCCGCCAGCGATAGGAACCGATGAGGAGCCGGTTGAGATGGGTACTTGTTGACCGACATTTATTTTCGCTTCCTGATTATTCAACACCATTAAAGACGGCGATGAAATGACATCAACGTTACCTTTAGCTGCTTGCGCATGCAAAATAGCCTTTACAGAACCCGAGTTCTGTACCACGCTAAGTCCACCTGTTGCGAAGGCGGTGGCCGCATCAGCGGCCAGATCTCCTAGCCTAATTCCTCCTAAAGCGCTACCCCCTAAATTGCTACCGATTGCAGTGTTTCCTTGTCTGAGAAACCACTCTATGCCGTACTGTAAATTATCCGTCAACCTGACCGAGACTACTGACGCATCAATCAATACCTGCAACGGCATTATATCGAGCTGTTTGATGACTGGAAGAATCGTATCATACTCGCGAGGCGTAGAAACAATAACTACCGCGTTATTCGCTTTATCAGCGATTATTTTTACCTCGCCGACATTGGCCACATGAGCGTCTCCAGCGCTTTGATTGCCTGCCGATAATTTTTTATCAGACTGATTGAGGGCGAAGGCTCCCGGATTGCCTAGCGGCGCATTACCTGCCGATGAATTTTCACCAGACTGATTGAGGGCGAAGGCCCCCGGATTGCCGGACGGGGCATTATCTGCCGATGAATTTTCATTAGGTTGATTGAAGGGTAAGGATGCCAGATTGCCGGTTGGCATAGTTGGCTGAGTACCGGTACTGGTCGGTCCTTTATTGGTCATAGTAGATGCTTTGTGCCCCGGTGCCACCTTTGCTGACTTGTCTTTTTTTGCGGCGCCAGTAAAAATTTCATTCAAGGTGTCCGCCAATTCCTCGGCATCCACATGTTGAACCTTGTAGACATTTACACCGCCGCCACTGGCCGTGTTGGCTCTATCCAGCCTGGTAACCCAGCTTTCAATATCTTCCAGATACCGTGCCTGATGAGTAACAGCCAAAACGGCATTTAATCGCTCTATAGGAATAAACTGAAAAAACTCTGACTCGCCGGCTTTAGCTTTTTGATAAAAAATACTTTCCAGCTCGTCAATAACTGTTTCCGGGTCTACATGGGCCAATGGGAACAAGCCGAAAGAACGGCCTTTTAACACATCAATATCAAATGTACTTACCATATCCATAACCCTGGCCATTTCATCGGCTGTCCCGGAAGCCACCAGAATATTGCGTGCACCATCGACATTGAGTATGGTTTTTTCATGCACCAGTGGTTTCAAAATTTCAGCAATATCCTGAACTGCCACATTTTTAACAGGTATGACTCTGGTCTGATACCCTGTTCTGCCGCTGGATATGCTGGAACTGTATAAAGCTTCTGCGGCAGGTTCAATATGATAAATTCGGCCATCCTTAACCAAAGCCGCATTATTCATACGCAAGACCATTTCCAGCGTAGGCAGTAATTCCTCCTTGGTTAATGGCTCGGTTGTTTGTAACGTGACTTTACCTGCTACTTTTGGGCTTAGTACATAATTTTGTCCGAGGATATCGCTCAAAATAACTTTTGCCACTTCGCCAAGATCAGCTTCGTCAAAATTCAGGCTATATGAACCTGCGCCTGTTGGGCTAGCTCTTCTGTGTTGAGGTGCTTTACCGGATACAAAACGGTCTGTTCCTGGATACAACTCACTCTTTGACTGCGTTGTTTCGGTAATGGGCGGCTTGTTTTGCAGTTCTTTATAAACAACATCCGGTTGCTCCTTTGCTACTGGAGCCAACGTCTGCTTGACTGCTTGCTTAGGGCCTAATAACTCACAACTGCCAAGCGATAAACCCACAACCACAAAGCAGGAGGTTGTTGCTATTTTTTTAAAAGTGTTCATTTTTATTCTCAAAATCGCCTGACGGAAGTTGACGGCTATTAGGTATGTTAGGCATATTTGGTGCGTTGGGCTTGTTAGGTATAGAAGGTTTTATGGGAGATTCCTTGATTTTTGGTTTTCGAAGCAGTAATTCCTTTTGCTGATCACCTTGCTTTAACAGGACCCTATCCTTGTGAATTTCAGTCAGCTTCCAGCCATCAAGATCTGCGTCTGCTGTTATCTTGCGATAATTATCTTTAGGAACCTTTGATGTAGACCGGCTGAACAATGCAAATAGACCTTGTTTCGTGGAATAGACTCCATTCAGTTGCCAGTCGAAGGTATTGGCTAAGGTGAAACCCTGGACTTCTTCACGACTGGGTTCATCTACAGGTTTTCTGCCTTTAATGAACAAAGGCCTGGCTACCATATCCGCATAACTTTCTTCGGTTTGCCTGGACAACTCTATACCGGGCATCTCATCAAGGGATATTTTTGTTTCCTTGGAAGTTGTTGGCGCTAATGATCGCTTTTGCGCCTGCACTGCATAGAGCCACTCACCGATAATAATCAATACTAACACTGTGCAAACAAGGGCTAACACAGACATGAGCTTACTATTCATTATGGTTGCTTTCTCATAAAACTCACCGCCTGAAAATTTACGTTTAATTCATTACTGGGTTCAAATTGGCGCGTCGTTCTATTTCTACTGCCGCGCATCGGTCTTATATCCAGCTGGTTAATAATAATAAACGGGGTGGATGTTTCTATCTTGTAAAGCACCGCCCGCAAGACTTCACTATTCCCTCTCATTCTTACTCTAACGGTTATCCGGCTAAATTTATCATCATTGCTGACTGGAAGCGCCTGGGTGCTGCTCAATTGTCCGCCGGCATCGACAATCGTTTTTTTAATAAACTCCTGCATCTCGGCAGATGCCAGTGCATCGGTTTTCTGGCTATTAAAATAACCCTGCTTATCATGCTGCTGTTTAATTGTAGCCATACTGGCAATAACAGACTCTTTTTTGGCTGAAATCCGTTCATATTGTTGTAGCCTGAAAACAAGGCTATTTTTAGCGTCATGCAACTCCATGCCTTTGCTGACCAAAGGGGCTATAACAGTCATGCTAAAGATCAGTATTACTGCAACCAATAAACCGACTGCAAACCAACGTTGATGTGCCGTAGAAACACGCACCTAGTTTCCTCTATTTGCCATCAATGCCGCCAGCTTTAGTCACATCAACGGTAATTTGAAATCGCTCAAGCTTGCTGATGCTATCCTGGGTAACCGGCGAAACAAATCGGGCGTTGGCAAATAATTCAGATGCTTCCAGCACAGCAATCAATGTTGAGGCCGCCGGAGACTCACCCTGTATTTGCAAATGCCCGTCTGAGTATTGTGCATAGCTCAGCCAGGTATCATCTTTTATTAGCATGCTTAACACATTCAACATTTCAATCACTGGAGGTTTAGCATTTTTCTCATCAATCAGTTGACGGGTTTCGTCAATCACAGCATCAATGTCCGATTGCAATGCCTTAACCTTCCTGGCATCTTTCTCCAAAGCCGCGGTTTTAAGTTCTAATGCCTTGACCTCCCGATATTCAAACCACACCGGCAGCGCTATAACAGCTGCCAGCAGTATACATACCGATGTTATAAGTGCTGAGTAAATTAAACGCGGTGTTTTTCTTGTCTTCTGTCTTAGAATATCGCGCAACAAATTATAATAGCCATCATTTTGTTCAAGAGTATTGGGTGCATCTTCATAATCAGCAAATAATGGCACCATGCCCATTGCTGTAATATCTTCGCAGAGCGTATCAAGAAATTCTCTGGTCGCTATTACTAACTTAATTCTGATTTGACCAGGCTCATTAACAACATCTAGCGGTTTAACAGCGAAATAAACCTGGTTTTCTTTAAACGGTGTATAACGGTCAAGCTCATAAGCGGCAACCTGATACAGATTACCTTTTGCGGCAGCTGGCAAAGCCAGCTCCTTTTGAATACCGTCCTGTCGAGCCAGCCTGATTATTATTGTTGCTTTATCAATCCTTTCATCTGTTGCCCTCAATGCTTTATATTGATCTGCACCAAATTCATTTCGATCTAATCTTGCCAGGAATTCAGTCTGGCCATTTAGTTCATAAGTCAGTTCTAACTGATTGCCATCAGGGCGAACAATGATAAAGCCTTCTTTGACATTAACAAGCTGCTTTAATTTTTCAGGTACGAGAAAGCGAAGTTCTCGCTTCCACCAGCGAAAGAACTGCTTAAAGTCCAGATCAATTGTTGAATTCAGGTTCATCATACTGTTTTACTAATAATTCACTCATAGCATCGCTAAATAATGAAGCATCATTTGTCGTTACATGCTGCCATTTTAATACCTGAAATGGAGTTGCTTGAGTTTCGTCGGATTGGTTTATCACCGCACTTATCACGGCAGTTGATTCGTCATTCAACAGTGCTTCAGAAATAACGGTAAACGCATTATTTTGTCCTACGGAGAGGTTTTGTCCTAAGCTTGACGGGAATGCCGGCACAGGTAAGCCATTTACAGCGCTGTCCAATCTCGCCGCAATGTAGGCATCTAACAGGCCTGCATCCAGTCCGGGCATTACCTGCAACACCTCTTTGGCGGCATGCCGTAAATCAACCTGCTGCTGCCCTGAATAAATAGTAACGAGGTTCTCAATCCTTTTAAACACAGATGCATCCAGACCCAATACCAGCTGTAATTCTTCAACGCTCTGAAAAGGTTTGTTTCCAGGCTGATAGCTTAAACCAGCGTCCCGATATTCCTGTTTTTCCGCGCCATCTAAATGCACCAGATCATCCGTATCACGCCAGTCAAGAATGGCGCTGACTAGCCTGTTTTGTTGCTCGGCCTCCACAGGGGCTTGGAGCATCAGCCCTTGCAATAAAGCTTGATCAGCTTTGTTAATATCTATTTTACCCGTTTCGGATAACAGCCGTACTCGAACTTTGGCATCCGCAAAGTTTATTTCATAAATACTGCCATCCGCACGCCAACGTTTATTCTGGTCAGGATTCAGCAACATCATTTCTGCCATTGCAATACCGGATTCTGCAATGGCCATGGCCTGAGCGTTATTTCTAATACCTTCAATAATAGATACTTCCCGGCGCATGCCAAGAGCAAAACTGCCTGCCATAATAGTCAGTAGACTCAACACCCACAACACAAGAATCAGTGCCAGGCCCTTTTGCCTTATCACTCGACAGCCTCAGACTCATCTATATGTTTTAAATCGTCCGTATTTTCTGAATTGTCAATATTGCTTGAATTATCAATTTCAAGATCTGTGTTGTTGCTTGCACCCGTAACTTTAAGGTCAATAATCATCTCCGGCCAGAAAATTCCATTATCCAGTTTGATGCTGATTTTAACTAATCGAGGCAAAATACCTTTATCCAGCCATTCCTTTGACCAAGCACCCTCACTCACTCCATCATCCGACCCAAAATAAGCCAGCGTAAAATCGCTTACGTGCTTAATTAACGTTTCTTTTTCCTTGTGCCATTCTTCGCCCTCAGCCACTGGGACAAATGGGGTTAAAGTCACCATGATGGCCTGCTCTTTATCCTCTTCCTGCATATTTAAGGAAAACACCTGCAAACCCGATCTACCTGCACTTGCAGGAAAAGCGGAAATGAATTGTAAAGATTGTGCTTTGCCTTGAAAAGAAAAACTCCTCTCGTCTTCTGACAAAACATTCCATAATGGCATAGTTGTAGACAAATGTCGTTGAAAAAAATTATAAACGACTGCGACTTCATTCACATCGGTTATTTTGCTTTCGCCTTTCTCCCAACTGTCTGCGCAAATTTTTAAACTGCTGAACAGTAGCACGACCATAATGCCCAACAGCGTCATGGCTATGAGCACTTCAATCAGGGTAAAGCCTTTATGCCGGCTTTTAGGCGTAAAGGCTATCAACCTAGCTGTTTTCGCCTTTCGCCTCATAATGATTTTTTAACTAATTTTAAAGTGCTTAATTCAACCTGGCTTTCATTGGCGTGGGTATTATCATCGCCCCAACTTACGGTAACCTTAACTTTAAAAAGCGTCGCCGTTATAGCCGAGACATCGTTATTTTCAGGATTAAACTCAAACGGACTGACCACAACCAGCCAATGATATTTTTCATTTTCGTTTCCTTCCTCCTGACCTGCCTGCAATGGTTTTTCCACCCCTGTTTTAGCCATTAAGCCTTCAGCAATTTGAACAGCCGCCGTATAATCCTCTCCAATTAGAGCAGTATTAACGCCAGCAGAAAAAATCTTTAGCAAAATGCCTAACGAAAGCGCGAGAATCGAAAACGCAATTAGAATTTCCAGTAAAGAAAAACCCTGCTGTTTATTTATGTTCAAGTTCAATCTGACCGGTTAACCAGTTAATATCGATTTGCCAGGCAGTATTACCCCGCTCCAAAGTAATTCTGCCGCCTGTTGAAGAGCCATCAGCAAAAAAACGGATATTTCCCAAACCTTCGCCTCTCAGCTCGCTTTGTGCGGTAACCACGGTAATATCAATAGTCTTGGGAATAATATAAACTCTGTCTCGTCCGCTCACAGTATAGTTGTTTTCGGCAAGATCAAGGGCAAGCGTAGTTTCTTGATGGGACATTAAAGCCTGTCCCCTGGCATAACGCAGAGCAGAAACAATATCCCTGGCTGCGGCTTTGATTTCTGTGGGTTCATTCCCTGATGAAAGGTTAATGCCGACAACAGAAAAACCTAGTACGACAATAAACAAAACAACAACAAGCTCAAGCAGGGTAAAACCGCCCACTCGTGAAAGAGGCAAATAGTCCCTCTTTTTCGCCTTGAACCTTGAGCCTTGAGCCTTATATATCATTCCCAGCTGACAATATCCTGATCCTCGCCTTCACCGCCTTCTTTACCATCCGCGCCCAGGGTGAATAAATCAAATTTTCCGTGTGCGCCGGGAGACACATAATGGTATTCCTGTTGCCACGGATCAAGCGGTATTTTGGATTTACTCAAATAAGGACCATTCCAGCGCTTTGCACTGTCGGGCGATTCAATTAACGCCTGCAAACCCTGCTCGCTTGATGGATAACTACCCAAATCCAGTTTATACATATCCAGCGTTGCCGCCATTTCTTCAATTTGTACCTTTGCCGCTTTGGTTTTGGATTCGCCCATGTGTTTCATGACCTGGGGCCCGACTATTCCGGCAAGCATGGCAATAATACCCAACACCACCAATAATTCCAGCAAAGTGAAGCCTGTTTCTGTATGATTTATCATTTGTTTCATTATGTGTCCCATAAATATATTTGGAATTCAATTGTTGCATTACACTTCCGCTAACTCAAACCTGGCGTACTAAAAAATAGCTCCCCGGGAGAACTTGTACCAAATAAAATAACTCATCACTCTCGAATTATTACCCCGGCAGCCGGTGAAAATACATTCTTCTCATACCTGTGCGAAGAAAATTGATGTTATTATATATCATCTTATATATACTTATAGGTTAGTTCGTCGAGATTTGCAGGTAGGTAATAACGTCAGCCTACTGGCTAAGAAACTATTGTATCAGGGAATGCACTTACTATATTTGAAAAATATGGTATGCATACACCGGCTTGATTTTAGAGGTTTTTTATGAAAGCAAAACACAACACATTATTTGGTTTATTTGCAATATTAATGGCTTTAATGCCTATTACGGACGTAATGGCGGCTAATTTGTTGCCCCCACAACAAGCCATAGAAATTGCTTCGGCAAAATTACAGCAAAGAATGCAGGATAAATCCTTTATCAAGGATTTTACAAAAGTCACCCAATTTGTTAACGAAACTATTTTACCACATACTGATTTCGACAGGATTTCTGCATTAGTCCTGGGGAAGCTCTGGAAAACTGCAACACCTGACGAACGGGAGCGTTTTAAGCAGGAGTTTCAAACGTTACTGGTAAGAACCTATTCCCGCGCATTTGTCGAGTTTAAAGACTGGTCGATTCGTTATTTGCCCCTTGACATGGAAAATGATGCGACAAAAGTCATCGTAAAAACAGAAGTGTTGCAGCCCGGTCTACAGCCTGTTGCCGTAAATTACCGTATGCTGCTAAGCAAGGGCGAATGGAAAGCCTACGATATTATGATTGAAGGTGTGAGTCTGGTGACTAACTACCGCACGACTTTTAGCAACGAAGCCCAAACTAAAGGTTCATTAGACGCGGTTATTGATAACCTGGCAAAACGAAATAGTGAAGCACTGACAGCAAAAAGATCATAGGCTATAGTTTGAGCAGCATGACTATCATTAGTCGTCAGAGTTAGTTGGTAAGCATTAGTGTTGCCCCCTTGCCTATCTGTACCTTTAGTTTAGCAGCAAAGTGATTCGCGGAAAAGAATATGCCCCGCCCAGTTCAATCAATTGGCTTGCAGAAGGGGCTTTAGCCGAGATTTCTGGCGGTTAAAGCCGCTCCTGCAGAGGTAAAATTATTCTGGGTTATCATCTGAATAATCCCTATGTCAGTCCCGTTTTCAAAATCGTTGTATTCGCCCTACCAGTCGCTGTCCTGATGATTGATTATCAGCCGTTATATAATGCGCTACTTGCTGTCGATGCCGATGCCTGGGTCAGGATATTGCCGCAACAACTCACCAATGCGTTTGATTCAACCAGGCATGGCACAATGGAACAATGGCGGAACCTGGTTGAATGCGTGCCTGAATTGACCGCAACATACCGTTTATTAGATGCTGATGCCGTGCAGATAGGCAGGCCGGATGACTTGACTGATGCTGCCGGAAATCAACTTGAACAGCAACTCAAAACATTATGTCCCTGGCGGAAAGGGCCATTTGATTTATTCGGCATCAAGATTGACACCGAATGGCGATCAAACTGGAAGTGGAATCGTTTACAAGCACAAATCAGCCCGCTTAGCCAGCGCATGGTATTGGATGTGGGTTGCGGCAATGGCTATCATTGCTGGCGTATGTTGGGCGCCAAGGCAAAAATGGTGGTTGGCATAGACCCATTACTGCTTAATGTAATGCAGTTTCAGCTAATCAGAAAACTATATGGCGAAGCGCCGGTTTATGTTTTGCCATTAGCTATAGAAGAATTACCTTATGGTTTAAAAGCGTTTGATACAGTATTTTCCATGGGTGTGCTTCATCATCGCCGTTCGCCCATCGATCATCTTCTGGAATTAAGAGACTGCCTGCAACCCGGTGGTGAGTTGGTATTGGAAACTCTGGTTATCGACGGCAGATTGGGCGAGGTGTTAGTGCCTGAAGGTCGTTATGCCAAAATGCGTAATGTCTGGTTCCTACCCAGTTGCGAAACATTAATCAGCTGGCTGAAACGATGCGGCTTTATCAATATTCGTCTGATTGATGTCACTACAACCAGTACTGAAGAGCAGCGCAGTACTGAATGGATGCAGTTTCATTCGTTGCAGGATTTTCTTGATGCAGAAAACCCAAATCTAACCTGCGAGGGTCTGCCGGCCCCAAAACGAGCTATCATTATTGCTAATAGCGCTTAATGTTGGCAAGTTTCAGACACCATAATCCTGGAAATGCAGTTACAGAATATAGATTGAACCCAGATATGCCAGAAAATCTGGCAACGAATTGAAATATTGCGTACATGGTCAATAAATAGTGCGAAATTACCGTTGTATTTTCTTAATACCCCACTAGACTTTTATGTCGAATAGACCTGCTATTTTGCTTGGTGACAACAAAGTCTATTCCAGGTTATTCAATATTTTAATCTTGCTTTAAGGAAGACAATGAAAAAGTTAATGATACTGTTATCTCTATGTGCTGCCAATGCTATTGCCGCACCCGTTAATGTAAATACAGCTGATGCAAAAACCATATCGGAAGCCTTGTCAGGCATTGGCCTGAAAAAAGCCGAAGCTATCGTAAAATACAGGTCAGAAAAAGGCTTGTTCAAAACAGCCGGAGACTTGAGCAATGTTGCAGGTATAGGCGAAAAGACCGTTGAGAAAAACAAAAACGACATTTTGCTTAGTGATGCAGCAGTTGCCGTCGAACCAAAGAAAGATAGCACATCAAAGTAGATAGCGATCACTCACTCAAAAACCCGGGATCCCCTCTCGATTGAGTGGTTGGTTTTTATGTTTGCAGCAGAGCTGTTTTGAGTCAATCAGTCAGCTCTGCATTCTGCAAGTCTTGTGATTTTAATTTATGATCATAGATATCGAATAATTTCACAGTTGCTGTTGCTCTACCTACTGCTTCCCAGTCTGGATATATGCCCCGCAAGCCCCATGGCATGGCGAGTAAACAAGGTTTTTGCAACAGGAACATGATCCAGTAAAGTCAGCCCGATATTTCTGGCAACTGCCAGCGCCAACCAATCATTGGAAAAAATCTTAACCACAGCATCAGTAAAACCAATTGTCCGGTCATGATCTTTCTTCCTGGACAGAGCATAATCCTTTAAAAAATCGGCTGCACCGATATCTTTATTCTGTTCATGCTGCTTGATAAGCATTTCAGCCAATCGGACAACATCCCGCAACCCTAAGTTAAACCCCTGGCCTGCAACGGGGTGCAACTGATGTACCGCATTACCAATAATTACCGCTCGATCTGCAATCATTTTATCTGCACGTATCAGCGACAGGGGAAAAGCCCGCCTTGGCGCAGTCAGGCCAAGCCTGCCCAGTTTGTAGCCAAAACACTGTTGCAGTTCTTCCAGAAAATCCGCTTCGCTGCCTGACATCAGCGCGTTGGCATCTTCACTCGTGCGCGTCCAGACTACAGCACAGTGGTTTTTAGCTATGGGCAATAACGCCAGTGGTCCAGAAGCTGTAAAGCGTTCGAATGCGGTATTTTTATTAGGAGCAGATGACTTAATTGTAGTGACCAGTGCTGTTTGACCATACTCTGTAACATGCTGAGCTATATCCAGCAGCTTGCGAACTGACGATAATCCACCGTCAGCGCCGACCAATAATTTGGCCGATATGTTTAACGCTTCATTGCCTTGTTTTAAACTAACGTTAACTCCGTCATCGCCAGCCATCAAACCAACAACACGGGCCGGACAAATCAACTGTATGCTGGCATCTTTAACCAGATTAAACACATGCGTTTCAATGTCTCGCGCAGTAATGACATAGCCCAATGCCGTTACCTTTTCCTTTTGCGCCGAAAGGCGAGTTTTGCCGAAATGACCGCGGTCAGAAATATGAATCTGTTTTATCGCTGTCGCAGCGTAACTGATGTTTTGCCAGATGCCTAATGCCTCCAGCATGTTTACTGTACCGGCAGCTAAAGCCAAGGCTCTGTCACCTGCTGGCGAAGTTTGCAACTGTTCATGCGTACTGGCTTCAGCAATAGCAATCCGCAGCCCGGTATCTTTTAAAGCCAAGGCCAGACAGTTACCCGCCAAGCCGCCACCGGCAATCAATAAATCATAATCTTGCTGCATCAGCTTGCCTGCATTAATGCTTCAATGTCTGCTATGGTTTTGGGCACGCTTCCGGTTAATACTTCATGACCTTGAACGGTGACCAAAATATCATCCTCAATACGAATGCCTATACCGCGCCATTTTTCATCAACGGTTTTACAGTCCGCAGGTATATACAAGCCAGGCTCTACCGTCAGTACCATGCCTGCTTCCAATAATCGCCACTCCTGATTTACTTTATAATCGCCGACATCATGCACATCCATACCCAGCCAATGGCCGATCCGGTGCATATAAAACTGTTTATATTTTTCATCTTTAATCAGTTTTTTCACCTTGCCTTTGAGCAGACCTAAAGATGCCAAACCTCTGGTGAGCACTTCAACAGAAGCTTCATGTGCAAGATTCCAGGGCAGTCCGGGCTTGATTTGTTCAATTGCCGCCGCCTGGGCATCCAGAACCAGCTGGTAAAGCTGTTTTTGCGGCTCGCTGAAATGCCCGGAAACTGGAAAAGTGCGCGTAATATCGGCTGCATAATGGTCGCATTCAGCACCGGCATCAATAAGCAATAAATCACCGTTTTTTAATTTATCGGCATTTTCAGTGTAGTGCAAAGTGCAGGCATTTTTTCCACTGGCAACAATCGAAGGATAAGCCACTGCGCGCAAACCGTTTTGTATAAAATGATAAATAATTTCCGCTTCTATCTGGTATTCATACAGTCCAGGTTTGCAAATTTGCATAGCTTTAACATGGGCGTTTGCCGAAACCTCTGCGGCGCGGCGCATCAGTTTAAGTTCGGCAGCACTTTTAAACAGGCGCATTTCATGCAGAATAAGCTCCAGAGAAATCAACTCGCCAGGTGCAATAACGCCCGTTCTGGATTGACCGCGGATATGCTTTATCCATTCCAGCAAGCTGTGATCCAGCTCTGAATCGCGCCCCATCGGATAAAAAACCTTGGTTTTGTTTTCCAGCATGCCCGGCAAAATGTCATCCAGGTCATCAATCGGGAAAGAATCATCCGCTTCATAGTGCGCTGTCGCACCTTCCAGACCCGCATGTGCTCCCTCCCATAAGGCTTTTTTTTCATCAAATTCGCGGCAAAATAAAATGTATTCCCCCTGTTCGCGTCCGGGGATAAACACAGCCAGGGCATCCGGTTCATTAAAGCCGGTTAAATAAAAAAAATCACTATCCTGCCGGAATGGATAATCCACATCCCGGTTGCGGATGCGGGTTGCGGCACTGCCTATCAGGGCGATATTGCCTTTGCCGACATGCTGCATTAATTGTTTACGCCGTTTTTTAAATTCGCTTTGCTTCATATTATTGTCGTTGCTGTGAAACAGAATCGCCGTTATTATTGCTCAATTCAGCGCGTAGCAATAATACAGCTGATCTCAGATATTCAGTAATCTCCATCAAGGCATTCTCATCTTCCTCACCCTCAACCTCTGTATCCAGCCTGGTAAATTCAGTAATATCCTTGAGTATTTCGCGAGCCTCATCCGGCCAGTTTGAAACGACCGAACCTGCACCGGCTCCAAACAGAAAACCCCGGCACCAGTTTTTCAAAGCTTCAACCTGCTCACTTAACGAAACCTCTTCATCAGGTAAAAACAGATCAAATTCAAATTCCTCACTCGCCAATAAGCGCCGTGTGTCCTCGAATAACCGTACCAGCAAAGCCTTGTCTTTATCAGTCACAGCGGCGACATCGTGCAACAGCTCGCCTAACCACTGAACGCTCTCTATATGCTCATTGACGCATAACATGCCGGTCGCCATCCCGTGAGCTTCAGCCGCAGAAAGTCCAGCATCACTTTGTATAACTATTACATTACACACTTCGTAAGCCATAATAATTTCACAATTAGTAAAAGAAAAATAATGCTTATGCTACCATTAATCTTTAATATGGATAATATTTGTACACTTTAAATCGCTGAGCGATTGGCTCTGCGTATTTCAAGCCTGCTTTACAATTGAAGAACACTTTTAAATGAACCTGATTTCTTGCAACATATAGAGTTACCGCCATGACAGAAACTCAACAACCTTTAGAATTAAAAGACTTTGAAGGCAAGCTTGATCAGCTCATCGAGCAATACCATTGCGTAAAAATTGAAAACAGCTCTCTGAAGTCGAAACAAGAAACATTGGTACGGGAAAAAACCAAATTGCTGGAAAAAACCAATCTAGCCAGAACCCGAGTTGAAGCCATGATTACTCGCCTGAAAGCAATGGAGCGCAGCTCATGAATAAAAAAACCCCAGCAGTATCTGTCACCATTATGGGTAAGGAATACAGAATTGCCTGCGACCCTGAAGAACAGGACGATCTGATCCATTCAGCGCAGCAGCTCGATGTGCAAATGCGCAAAATGAGAGACTCCGGCAAAATAGCCGGACCGGATAGAATTGCGGTCATGGCTGCGCTTAATCTGGCGCATGAACTGCAGTTGATGAAAAATCAGAATGCCAAATTGAGCCAGAACTTGAGTGAATGTCTGACAAAAATGAGTCAGAAAATAGAAAACGTTTTAGAAAACCGTTAAACACGCTAAACTATTACCTTGTATCTCCTGCAGCGTTCGAGAGTGTGCCGGGTGTTTCCTGAACCTGTTTTTACCCCGGGGGCGAACACCTTTCATGGTGCGCATGCCCGTTTTATATGGGAAGCCTGATTGTCTGGTTACGTCCCCACTTGAACCTACGGTTCAAGGACGAAAGCATATAACGGCGCAGGTGGGAGATACATTTTTCGATTACCAAGCCAAGACGCGATATTTCTAAAATCAACGGGATAGTGTTCAGACCTTGTTGATTTACCTGTCCACAAAATGCAAAGCGCATATAAAGTCCAGCCGGCATAAAGTTCGTTAAACCCGATTTTCAAACGAAGCTTCCTTTCCGAGCAGGAAACCTGATTCCGGCTCTTTACTGTTTCTGGGCTGATTTCCAGACTTTTCCTTTCCAAGGACCTTTTTAGCAGCCTGAATTATACAATTGGCCCTTGTTTTAAACATTTTCAAACATATATTGTCTATCACGCTGTTTATCAATCCCTGGAAAATCCTGATGAAGACTAACTTAGTAAAGCAACTGTTATTCATTTCTCTTTTATCCGTTTACTTGTCTACACCGTTTGCAGTACTGGCTGCAGGTATGCCACCCTACATTGAAGGACAGCCGGTGCCGTCCCTGGCTCCGATGCTTGAACGCGCTATGCCGGCAGTGGTAAATATTTCTACCACAACCAATATTCAGATTAGCGATAATCCGTTGATGCAGGATCCTTTTTTTCGTGAATTTTTTAATGTACCCGAACAATTACGCCGTCAACAAAAAAATAGCCTGGGATCCGGCGTCATTATCGACAGCAGCCAGGGCTTGGTACTGACGAATAATCACGTTATTGATAAAGCAGATAAAATTATGGTTACCTTGCATGACGGTCGCCAGCTCAATGCGGAATTAATAGGCGCCGACCCTGAATCCGATGTCGCTATCATTCGGGTTCCCGGCAACAATTTAACCCAGTTGCCCATTGCCGACTCCAGCCAACTGAAAGTCGGTGATTTTGTAGTCGCAATTGGTAATCCATTTGGACTGAGTCAGACAGTGACCTCCGGCATTGTCAGTGGTT